>JBBIUO010000233.1:0-6765 GCA_037440205.1 Chloroflexota bacterium | reverse complement strand
GATTGTGGACTTCACCCCCGGGCAGGATTCTGCCGAACGAGAGACGATCATCGCCGCCCTCAACCTGTATTCTGCAAATGTAATTTCCCTACCCGACGCAAACAGCGCCGTGCAATACCGCGTTATCCTTGGCTACGATTACGAGGCGTGTTTCCAGCCGCAAGACCTTTCGCACTAAAAATTCGTTTCACCAGTTGACAACCCCCCTCAGATTCGCTAAATATACGAAAAGACTATGCGCCACCCCGCAAGGATGAACTATGGCAAAAACACCTGATTCCGCACACATCTCAGCCCGGACATTGCTCCCCGCCGCCATTCAAGGCTGGGAGATGTTCATGTACGATCAGGGACGCTCCACAAATACCGTCAAGGCGTTTCTATCGGATGTCCGCCTGCTCACTCAATTCCTCGCCCCCGACCAATCCATCGGCTCCATCACCACCGACGATCTCAACCGCTTCTTCACCTGGATGGAAAAGGAACGCGGAATTCCATGCAGTCCCAAAACCCTGTCAAGACGCATCACCTCAGTCAAATCATTTTTTCGCTGGCTTCATCAATACGGCGCGTTGACGCTCGATCCCGCGGAAAAGGTTGTTCAACGCTCCGCCATCAGCCCGCTCCCACAGGTGCTGACCGACCAGGAATACGAAGCCGTCCTTCTCGCCGCAGACCGCCACCGCCGCGCAACCAAACCGGATGCCCGCTCCTACACGCTGGTGTACCTCCTGCTCACCACCGGCATCAAGAAAAGTGAATGCCTCGGCATCCATATCAACCACATTGACCTCGAAGCGAAAAACGGCCCGTATGTTTTCATCCGCTATGCCAGCCCGGCCAACCGTTACAAGGAACGCAAAATCCAACTCGAAGAAGACTGGGTTGCCGCCTACAAGGAATATCTCACCCAATACCAACCCGTGGATCAGGTCTTCGCCTGGTCGCCGCGCAGGCTGGAATATCTTCTCGAAGATATCGGCACCGAGGCGGGACTCACCAAGCACCTCTCCTTCGATATGTGCCGCTGGACCTGCGCCCTGCGAGATTATCAGGCCGGCATCGAGCCAGATAGCGTCCGCCAGAAACTCGGCGTTTCAAAAATACAATGGCGCGAACTGTTTATCAAAATAAAACAGCTGAGCGGCGAAATGTAACAAACCCGCCTTCGATGCAGGGTGGAGAAACTATTCCCCAATCTTTTCAGGAGGCGCCGAAACCGAAAAATACAACGCGGTCTTCGTCGTCGCTGTCAACCGGCAGGAGTGCGCGGGACGATAGCCCGGCACCCAGATGATCTGATCCCCGGCGCATAACAGGGGCCAATATTCGCGCGCGCGCTGGGGCATTTTCTCGTTCACAAAGAAATCGGAAATCTTTTGCCGGTGACCGCCCATGCCAAGAGGCTCGAAGGCATCTCCCTGACGACGCACCCGCAACTCAAGCGACTCGGGAACCATCTCCGCATCCAGCCAGACCTGGAACGGGTCCTCGTTTCGTTCGGCTTGTTCCTTCACCAAAGTGGGGATATGCCAGCGTTCGCAACTCATCTTCCAGCCGCCTGCCAACCGGATCTGACCTGGAATCAAAACCGGGACGGCCGTTGTGCTTGGCATTTGCGGCCAGAGATTAAAAGCCAGTTTTGAATTCAAAGTGCAGATGTATACATTGCCGGCCTCCCGGAACATGCGCAGACCGCCCTTCAAATCCACACTCGAGGAATGGGCGGAATCCCTTGCCAGGTTCGTGGCGCGCTCCAGCGTGGAGAAATTCACATCCAACTTGGGGCGCAGAATCTGCATGGCATGTTTGATCAGGTTTCGTTGAAGTCCGAGCGAGTGGTTGGCAAGCAAGTCGGCATCGAAAACAATGGCATCCTCCTCCACGCTGATCACCACATCCCGCCAGGCCTGTTCCAGCGTTTCCATCAACAACGAATAATCGCTTTTCAGCGACTGGGAAGTGCGCAGAACGGCTTCACGAAATTTCGGGTTGTAACTTTCAAGATTCGGAATCAAAAGGTGACGGATTCGGTTACGCTGAAAGTTGATCGAGTCATTGCTCGAATCGTAATGCGGGCGTAAACCGTTTGCCGCGCAAAAGACGATTGTCTCCTCGCGCCACATGTTCAACAGCGGGCGGACAATGGGTATTTCAGGGTCGAAAGTCTTGATGACCGAACGGTGAGACATGCCCTTCAACCCGGCAATGCCGCTGCCCCGCAAAAAGTGCATGAGGATCGTCTCCACCTGGTCATCGGCAGTGTGACCCACCGCCACCGCCTGCGCATTTCGCTCGCGCGCCAGCCGGAACATGAAATGGTAACGCAGGTTGCGCGCGGCCTCCTCAATGGAAAGTTTTTCCTGTTCTGCATGGGCGCGGACATCGGCGCCGTCAATGATGCAACCCAGCATCAAGCGCGAGGCGATCTTTTCCACCATGTGTGCATCCTGTCCCGATTCCGGGCGGAGTTGGTGATTGAAATGGGCGATGATGATCGAATAACCCAACTGTCGCAGGACCTCCATCAGGCACAGGCTGTCGGGGCCTCCCGAAACGCCGACAATGATCGGTCGTTCCTTTACAAGACCGCACTCATCCTTCAAAATGGCTTCAATGTTTTCCGGCATCATTTTCTTCGTATCATCCCAGACCGCATGATTTCTTCAAAAGCAAACCCGTTCAATGGAAACATTCAGATTTGATACAACTCCACCAGCACCCCGCCCGTGGACTCTGGATGAATGAACGCATATTTCTTTCCATCCGCCGTCGTGCGCGGCTCCTCGTTGATGAGGCGGATATGTTTCTCCTTCAACTGCGATAACATCCCATCAATGTCATCCACCTCGAGACAGAGATGGTGCATACCGGGGCCGCGCCTGGCAAGGTATTTGGCAATACCCGAGTCGTCTGTCGTGGGCATGACCAGTTCCACTTCCGCGCCTGCGACGGGCAAAAATGCCACCCGTGATTTCTCGGCAGGGACATCGCGCAGTTCGTGCAAGTGAATTCCAAGCGCATCGCGCCAAAACGAAAGGGATTTTTCCATATCGTCCACAACGACGGCCACATGATTGATCGCTTTGATTTTTGGCATGGGTTTCCTCGACGATTGGATTTTACTTCTTAATTGAAAATTTCGGCCACCACAGGAAATGCCTGCTCCACCCATAATTGATACATCCTCCCTGATGGATGCAGTCCGTCAAACGCAATAAGGGATGGTTCGTTTGCCGCCTGCCTCGAGATCGGCGTGATATCCACATAATGAACACCCGCAGATTCGCTTTCTTCAAGGTTGATGGCATTGAACAGGTCAATCTCCTTTGAAATCGTCCCGGCATTTCTGCCGGCGCCAAAGGGTGTGACCCCCCAATCGGGAATGGACAACACAATGACGTGATTCGCGTCCCCGCCTGCATACTCGATGGATTTATCCAACAGGAACCGAAATTGTTCGCGGTAGTCGTTCGCGTTGTGTCCGCGAAATTGATCATTCACACCGATGAGCAACGAGACCAGATCATACGCCCCCTGCGGCGGATTTGCCTGGATCCCCTGCCAGAGTTCGCCCGTTGTCCAGCCGGTGCGCGCGATGATGGTGACCTCGGTTTGAATTCCCTGGGCAGAAAGTTTATCCGCCAGTTGATTCGGCCAGCGCTCGCTCTCTGTAACGCTTTCACCGATGGTGTACGAATCACCCAAAGCCAGATAGCGAATGGATCGGGCCGGCCGGGCAGGGGTGGTCCCTGCGCAGGAAATCAGGATCAAGGAAAACAAAAATATTCCCTTCCGCATTTTCAGATTAAACCACACATTCGCGCCCCAAATAACTTGAATGCAAAGATAAAATTCCAACCCAAAGCAGGTACAATAGCCGCGGAAAACTTTACAACCTGCGAGCGGAAGGCAAATACGGTCATCTCACGCAGACGACTCATTGGAATCCGCTGTTGGGCAGATAAACTGCTTTTGAAACGGAATCACCGACGTTACGCAGTAGGGGCGACCCTTTCTTGTAAGATCGGCCTTCGGTTAAGTCTGGACGGGTCGCCCCTACGACGAAATCGCGTAAGGTGAGAGAATCAATCCAAAGTCCGGGCGAGAGGCGCGCCCAAAGAATATCAGATTTATACTTGGCACGGGGAGAAATTGCGCTTTTTAACGCCAAGACGCAAAGGCGCAAAGCGACATTTTCCTTCGCGTCTTGGCGGCTTTGCGTTAAATCTGAAAACCGCAATTTGTGACCGTGTTCAGTATAGCGTCAAAATCGCAGGAAAGTTCCTCGAAAAAATGCGATGTTGAAAGGGAAAAATGAATCGAAACGGAAAATATATCGGTATCGTTCTTGCAGGAGCGGCGGCAGTTGCTGTGATGATCGGCCTGATGCGATCCGCCCCCATCGCCGGCGATGCGGCCTTTCCAGAAGTGTTCAACGCGGTCACGGTCACAGCCACAGCCAGCCCTGCACCGGTTGACCGTGCCGAGGTGGTGATTGGCGTGATGCAATCTGTCACGGTCAGCGACGATGCGACCCTGTCAGGAACATTCGATACCGTCATGGTAACAGCCAGCGGCACGGCGGATGACTATATCGAGGTGAACGCCGATGCTGAAAGAGGCGCAAAAATGACCTGCCTGGTGATCGAGGGTGATTATGTCCGCGTGTCGGGCGTTGAGGTCGCAGGATGCTATTCGCACGGGATTTACGTCACCGGCAAACATGCCATTGTCGAAAACTCGACCGTCCATGACAACGTCACAGAGAACGGCACGGGAACCTGCATCGGTTCAGGTCAATGGGGAAGCGGAATAAAACTCGGCCTCGGCGGAGATTATGCGATTATCCGAAACAACCAGGTTTACGAAAATTGCGGGGAAGGCATCGCGGTCACACGGGCAAGATTTGCGCTTATTTTGGAGAACACAGCGCGCGATAATTTCAGCGTCAACATCTACGTGGATAATTCGCCATACGCCGCGGTCAGGAATAACCACGTGCTTTGCACGGGGATGGCCGGTTACATGCGCAACGGGGGCAGACCCAGCGGTATCGCGCTCGGTGAGGAGTATTACGAGGGATGGGGCGCCCAACTCCATCACAATACCATTGCAGGGAATTACGTTGACGGATGCTCGAACGGCATCGTATCATACAAGACGGATGTGGATGGCAGGTTGAAAGATACGATCATTTCGGGAAACACCATCAACAGCGGAAGCGGCAGGTCAATCAATCTCACGGGCGCCAATGAAAACGTCCTGGTCGAAAATAACCGCATTTATGACGAGATTCTTGTTTCGGACCCTGCCGGCGTCACTCTATCCAATAATACAGTCGCTCCTCCTTTTGCAAGAACAGCCACACCCACTCAAATTTATACCCCAACCTCTCCCTGACACATCGTCTGTAGCCGCAAGTTGTTCCAAAGCGACACTTCTTGTTCCATACATCAAAAACGGCCGCCTTTTGAGGCAGCCGTTTTTGCTCTTTTATCCCATATTCTTCTTCATCACGCGCCTCAGCGCGATCCGATAAATCTCCGAAAGCTTCTCCCCCATCGCTTTGGCTTCGGGATTCTCCCCGCCCTGCGCGTCCATTTGAGCCACCAACCCGCTGAGCGCATCCACAAATTGCTGGTTGACCATCGCATCGTTTTCGCCGAGCATCTTTTCCATCGCGGCTTCATCGGGCGCCTGGAGCAACTGCTCGATGAACGCAATCTCCGGCGGGGGCGCGCTCGCCGCCTGCAACACCTGGATCATCTTTTGCAGTTTGCCCATGCGCGCGTAATCGTTTTTCTCGGAGGCCTGCTTCAGCAGTTGATTGACCACATCCACAGTATCCTGTGTGAAGCCCTCCAGGTTTTCCTGCGTGACCCTTTCGATATCGTCCTTCTCCAACAGCGACTCCACAAAATCCTGCGCCTGCTTGTAACGCGCTTCGAGTTGCTTATCCACCTCGCTCACAAACTGGAGCAGTTTTCCGCGGATGCCTTCGAGCCTCGTTTTTTCATCGCCTCCGGCTTTGTCAATTCTCTCCGAAAGCGTCTGGAAAAAGACATAATCCATGCCGCCGCGTGCCAATGAGACATAAGCGCGGATGCGGGAATCGGTCTTCGATTCAAGAACGAAATCGAGCAGTTTCTCGCGCGTAAGGCTTTGCCCCGCTTCTTGCAGGACCTTTTGGGCTGATTCCAATTCCGCGACAGATTCCTTCAGCTGACGGCCAAACGCGGTCTCATCCAGCAGTTGCTTCTGCAAATCAATCAACGCCCGCGCAACGGATTCCTGTCCGCTTTGCATGGCATTCTGCGCGATGCGGCTGAACAGCGCGAAGAATTGCTCGTCAATGGATTTTTCATTCTGGCGGATCAACTCAAGGCGGGCATCGGCCGAGGTCATCCTCATCAACTTCTCGATGAGCATGACCCGTTCCTGCTGGCTCTTGATCATCTCCGATGAGATGCCGTCCTTGTTCAGGATGGTCTCGATCATCGATTCGTAGGTCAGGTTGGCCTGCGGTTTGAGCAAATAACCTTTCCGTTTTTCGGGCGGCAGGCGATCCATCACCTGCTTGATCAGCGGCCCGATCAATTTCTCCTGCTCGTTGACCGGCAACCCCAACTCGAACGGGAAGAAGGTCAACAGCAGTTCTTTTTCGTTGTCGTGATACACGACCGGCGTGGCAAGACGGCCTTCGTATCCGCAAAACTGACAGCGTGCATAATTGGACTGTCCGCTCAGCAGGCGTTGCTTGGC
>JBBIUO010000232.1:4393-6773 GCA_037440205.1 Chloroflexota bacterium | reverse complement strand
CAACTCACCTGTCCTCATCTTTTCCTGCAAACTTGAAATATCAAGTTCATCCATGTCAACGCCCGCCGCCGGTGATGTAATGCTCGAGTTGGGAGATCATGAACTTTTGCACGTCCACCACCTCTTTGAGCACATCGCGGACGGAGATGAGGCCGAGCAACTGGCCGCCATCGAAGACCGGCAGGTGGCGGATGTTTTTGTCAATCATCAGCGCCATGCACTCTTCAAGCGGCTGACCCGCCTCCACGTAGATGACCTTGGAGGTCATGATCTCGCTGACCTTCGTATCTTTGGCGGTTCTTCCCTCCAACTCCAATTTTCGCACGCAGTCTCTCTCGGAAAGAATTCCCTCCACCCTGCTCCCGCTTACCACCATCAGCGCGCCCGTGTTGTATTTGGACATCATGGCAAGCGCTTCGTAGGCGGTTGCATCGAGGGAAATGGAAAATATTTCACTTCCTTTCTTGCGGATCATATCGCGAACAGTGGACATGGGCGCCTCCTGGGTTTGAATTTTGTCGAAGTATAGGCTGAAATCCACAACCTGACAAGAAGGGGTACAATTGCCAAAACCCATTTTCAGGAGAAGCATGAAAGCTCAAAGCGGATTGGAATACATCGAAGTGGAAGCAGGCACGGGGGCGCAGGCCGAAGCGGGCAAGACCGTCAGCGTGCATTACACAGGTCATTCGCGTTCGTTAAAAGGGTTCTACCGCTTTTAACGGGAAAACCTTTTTCAACCACAAAGGAGACAACACTTGCACCGCACTGCGTTCGGTGCAGTGCAGGTGAGGGTCACAAAGGAATACCAGCCTAAAATTACCCTTTGTGCAACTTTGTGACCCTTCGTGGTGGATCATTTCCCGCCAGAAACGGGAGAGCTGTTAAAAGCAAACACCCCGCGGATTGAATTGCGGGGTGTTGTTGACGCTCAGGCCGCCGTCCCCGGCGGCAGTGTTTTGGAGCGAAATCCTATGTAGAGAGAAGCCCTGCGCCGGGGACGGCGCAGGGAGCAATCATCTTATCTCAACACACAGACGTTCGCTTCATCGTCCCAGCGGCAGGCATAGGAATTGCGGATGCAGGTCGTCTCGGATTTGATGCGCGAACACACATCCACAGGCTGACTGCACTTGAGCGTGGTCACGTCGAGGGTCACACAGCCGGGGCCGGCAAGACGAATCTCGCCGGGGGAGCAGGCTCCGAGGTCCCGATTGAACGTGGAGCCGGGGGAACAGCCGGGGTACGTGCCTCCGCTCACCGCCTGACAGCACTGGAATGTGTCGCTGTAGGTAAATCCTGGAGCGCATCCTGAGTACGTTTGAGCGGCTAGCGGCGCGTTGTTGATTCCCACCGGCGCTTCGACCAATCCATTCGGGGGAACGCACATTCCTGCAAGCGTATCGAAATACAAACCACTCGGACATTCGCCGTTTGCATTCGTGCCAATCACACAAGTTTGCTGGCCGCCGCGATCCACCAGGTTGTATCCGACGGGACATCCCGCCACCGTGAGTTGACTTGAGATCGGCGAGTAATTGCACGAATTGGTTCCCGCATCGAGTGTGTAACCGGGGTCGCAGGTGGGAGAAGCGCCCGTAACATCCGGCGAATTGCTGCAAGTCGGGTTGCAGACCGTGATCTCGTTGGTGGCTTCCTGCGCCTGTGGCCCAACGCAAGTGAGGATGCGTTTACCATCCACGATCGCTTCATCGCATTTCAAATCCTTGCTGGTTTGATAGATCGAACCAATGGGAATATTGACCGTGGCAAAACTCCTGCCCACCGCGCAATATTGACCGACCACATCCGCGCTCGGCAACTCACATCCGTTCGAAACGATCACGCCCGAAGGAATGTAAGCCGATTGCTGGCAATACGGAGCGAACAACTGCGGCTGGGGAACCACACAACGAAAACCCAAATCGCGGCTGTGATACACCTCAGCGCCGTAATGACGAATGGCCGATTCAACCTGATTGAGGTCGGTCTCGAACGAACTGCCGCGGATCACGCGATACTGTCCGCTTTCCGGGCCGGTAGGATTCGCCGCCGGCGCTTCGTTGTAATAGGCTTTGCCGTACCAATCGTTCACCCACTCGAAGATATTGCCCGCCATATCGAACACGCCAAACGGACTCACCCCATCGGGAAACGCATCCACTTCGGTGGTGCGGCCCAAACAGTAGCCAAAGTTGAGCAGGTCACAGGCAGGTTCGTCATTGCCCCATGGATACAAATTCCCTTCGAGTCCGCGCGCCGCTTTTTCCCATTGCGCCTCCGTCGGCAATTGACCGCTCGCCCATCCACAATACGCCTGTGCCTGGGTCCACGTCACACCCACCACAGGATGATTTGCAAATTCGGGGTTGTTGTACAC
>JBBIUO010000232.1:0-4383 GCA_037440205.1 Chloroflexota bacterium | reverse complement strand
GGCCCGCCAAGTTCCTCGGTGGGAGGCGTGCATGAACCGACCGCCACACACTGCGCGAACATGCGGTTGGTCACTTTGGTCTGATAAATCCAATAACCGTCGAGCGTCACATTATGCACGGACGCGTCGAAACCGTCGTTGCCCATCACAAATTCACCGGGCGGAATGTAGATCAACGCGCTTCCATCCACCCAGCGAATCTCCTCGCCACTTTGCGGGCCGGATAAACTCACAGGCACCAGCGTTGGGGATGGTTCGATTGCCGTTTCAATCGGCGGCGCGGAGGTGGCAGTCACCACAATTGTCACCGGTGTCGGTGAACCGCAGGCCGATAAAATCATCGTCAGAATCAGGCCGTAGGCCCAAATCACATAACGAAGTGTACCCTGTGGGTAACAAGCATTCTTCATTCAATCTCCTTTACTCGCAGGTTGCGAGGTGCTCGTTATTATAATGCAGGGCAAAAAATTCATTTTGCGCGGCGAATCTCCTCCACCGCCCCCGGATTCACCAGCGACGAGGTATCGCCCAACTCCAGCCCCAAATACGCCGCGCGGATCATGCGCCGCATCACCTTTGCGTTGCGCGTCTTCGGCAAATCAGAAACGAACAGGATGGCCTTCGGCGCAAGCGGCTTGCCCATTTCGGCGACGACCATCTCATGCAGTTTCCGACGAAGAGCATCGCTTCGCTCCACCCCGGGCCTGGTCACTGCGAAAAGTACCAATTCACTCCCCTTGACATCGTGCGGCACACCGATCGCCGCCGCTTCGACAATCGCATCATGCCTCACGAGAATCGACTCCACCTCGGCAGGCCCCAGCCGCTTCCCCGCAATTTTGATCGTATCGTCCGAACGCCCAAGGATGTACCAAAGCCCGTCGCTGTCTATCGCGGCAAAATCGCCATGCACCCAGATATTTTCCCAGCGCGACCAATACGTCTCCAAATATCGTTGCCTGTCCTTCCAAAAACCGCGCGTCATGCCGATCCACGGCGCTTTGATGACCAACTCGCCCACCGCATTGCGAATCGGATTCCCGGCCTCGTCCAAAACATCCGCCGCGATGCCCGGGCATGGCGCGGAAAACGCGCACGGTTTCAACGGCGTGATTGGATTGCCCATCACGATCCCACCGCTGATCTCCGTCCCGCCTGAATAATTGATGATCGGAATCCTCCCGCCTCCCACTTTTTCGAACAGCCACATCCATGGATCGGGATTCCACGGCTCGCCGGTGGAGGCGAAACACTTCAACGAAGACAGGTCGTGCTTTTTGAAATGCCCCTCGCCGTGTGGAATCAACGAGCGGATCAACGTCGGCGAGACTCCCAATTGTGTGATTTTGTGCTTCTCGGTCAGTTCCCACAAGCGATTCGGCGCTGGGAAATCGGGCGCGCCATCGTAAATAAACATCGTCGCCCCGAGCAAAAGACTCCCGAACACCTGCCACGGGCCCATCATCCAGCCCATGTCGGTCATCCAGTAGATCACGTCCGGGTGGGGCAAATTGGAAATTTGCTCTACGCCGTGCACGTCCGTGCCAAACGCCATATCCTGCGCGGCCTTGACCGGGAATCCGCAATGGGTGTGAAGCGCGCCTTTCGGCCTGCCGGTCGTTCCCGAAGTATAGATAATCATCAGCGGGTCTTCAGCGGAGGTGATCTCCGTCGAAGCGAAATCAGGCTGGGGCGGAATCAGATCGTGCCACCAATGATCCCTGCCCGTTTTCATTGTCACATCCTGCCCGGTGCGCTTCAAAACGATCACATGTTTCAACGTCGGAATCTGCTCCGCCGCCTCATCTGCTATCACCTTCATCTCCACGGCCTTGCCGCGTCGAAATGCGCCATCTGCCGCGAAGAGCGCCTTCGCATTCGCATCCGCCATGCGCGAGACGATGGCACCCGCGCCATAACCGGAAAAAAGCGGAAGAATAATGCCGCCGATTTTTGCAATCGCAAGCAGGGCGACCACGATCTCCGGCGTCATCGGCATGAACAAACCAATCGCATCGCCTTTGCCAAGTCCAAGCGAACGAAGCGCATTCGCGGTTTTATTGACTTCTTTATACAGTTCTGCATAAGTAAGCGTTCTTGCAATTCCCTCTTCCCCTTCCCACACCACTGCCAACTGCTCACTGCTCACTGATAACTGATCACTGTTTCCTGATGACTGATCACTGTTTCCTGATGACTGATCACTAATTGCCTGCCACTTATCCACGCAATTGTGAACGATGTTCATCTTTCCACCCACGCACCATTTTGGAAATTGAATTCCCTCAGTAAGATCGACCACACTCGAATACGGTTCGTAAAATTGAATATCGAGGAATTTCAAAACGGCGTCGGTGAACCATGCCACGTCGCTGGTTGACCTTTGCATCAACTCAACGAATGAATCGATTCCGTGCAAACGCATGAACGCCGTTAGATTCGCCCGCTCGATGTATTCAGGCGTCGGTCTCCAAACAATGTCTCCGCCAAAACTTGCACTGAGCGAAGCCGAAGTGATGAATTGCTCGTTCATTGATCTCTTCTCCGTCACGCCAATTTTGCTCAAGCCGCCGTCCCCGGCGGCGACTCCACCGGAAGCAGTTTCTTCGTATCTGGGCTTTCAGTGGAATGACGCGATTGTAACGCCAAGACGAACGGAGTTCAATACAGGAACGAGTTACGGTAAATCGATTTTCACCATCACCATCTTTTGCGCGGCGCGTTCGCAATCTGCAGAGATGGGCAGGTTCGCCGCGTCCAAATGAACTTGGACATACTTTGCCAGTTGCGGGACTTTCCGATAGTAATCGAACAGACTCTGCGCGACGGCTTTTTCCTCCTCGATAACCTGCCCGCTTCCTTCCACCCCTTTGCTTGCCAGCAGGACCCGAACCTTTGCGCCGCCCCGGAGATTTTTCCACCAACTTCGGTCACGCCAACTGATGACCCACAATGTATTTCCATCGCGCAGATAATTCGTCGGCGTGGAAATCATCCTTCCGCTTTTTCGCCCAGTGACCGAAACCAGCATCACGCCTTTGCTGATGAATCCGTGTAAGGGCGATTTCAAAAGCCAAACCATCATCGGGTTGAACCACATGTAGACTCCTGTTCTTACAACCGAGCCAAAGGGTCTTCGGGGTGTGTTGTCGCAAGCACATTGCACATGCAAGATAAATCTTGCGCTACACACCCACTCCATACATCTGGTCGGGTGTGAGCAATTGAGGGAAACGTTCTCTCAGCGTAGACCGTGCTTCGTAGCACAGGTGGCAGGCGTCGGCGTAGTGCGAAGCGTGCGGAACGTTATGCTCGGCCACCAGTGCGGCAGGTCCGCCCGCGAGCAGGGGGCCGCAAATCGGGTGGACATCCGCATCGTATTCTTCGCAAATCTGCTTCAACGGCTTCTCGAATAAATTGCCGATGACCAATCCCTGACAAATGTGCAGATTGCCAAGCGGGTCGAGATGAACACGCCCCGGTTCGCGCAAATTTTCATGCGGACAGGAATCGAATCTTTCCCAGGGATGGCTGGTTGCTTTTTCTACAAGCATTTTCGCCGCCCGTCCACGGTACATGACCGCGCTTTCCTCTTCGATCTGGCCATGCGATTGTTTTGCATCGGCATCGGGCTGGGCAACACTGATCATGCCTGTTGGAATTCCCAGCCACTTGGCGGCGACCAGCGCGTTTTGCGGTTTTTCACCGAGGCTTTCGCCGCAATGGAAGAAGTCACTGCTCACGGCGAGGTCTGCAAGCCGCCCCACAAACGGACGAAGCCATTCCTCTGCATCCTTGACCGAGTTCGCCCAATACGCATTGGAGACGATACCAACTTCAAAGCCCATGTCCGCCGCGAGATGAACGGCCTTCACCAGCACGGCGTAAAACAAAAACGGCTCACCGCCCTCGAAGTAAATCGAGGCGACGCCCGCCTCTTTTGCCTGATGAAGGATGTTGTCAATCTGCTCGAGCGTCAATGTGCCAGTCTGCCACGGACTCCCCCACACAAAACAATGATCGCACTCGTAGGTGCATTGATAGGTCAACAAGATGTGCAAGCCTGAAAGTTTCATGTTCGACTCCTTGCTCCCTCTTACTGTACAAAAAATTCGGCTGAGAGTCATGGGTCAAAAATCACCTTGCCGACTATAATAAAGTAACCTACTTCTGGAGGAATCATGTCCAACGTTTACGCATCCAAACATCCGCTCGTTGCCCACAAACTTTCCCGCCTGCGGGATAAAAACACGGAACCCAAGAAATTCCGCGAACTTGTGCGCGAGATCGCCGCGCTATTGACCTACGAAGCCACCGCCGACCTGGCCATCACGCCGCGCGAACTGGAAACGCCGTTAGCCAAAATGATAGGCTCGGAATTGA
>JBBIUO010000231.1:2625-6791 GCA_037440205.1 Chloroflexota bacterium | reverse complement strand
TGAGAATGGAAAAACGCGGAAAAGTGCTGACCTTCACGCCGGTCTACGATCTTCGCGCGAATACCCTGTTGGGCTATCTTGGGGACCTGACCCTGAAAGGCGCATTGATGATCAGCGAGGCCCCGGTCGAAGCCGGGCGGACTTTATCCCTGGCCATCGAGTTCCGCGAGACCTCCGAGAAGCCCGGCATCCGCATCACCGTCGTTGCCCGTGTGGCGTGGTGCAAACAGGAATACCACCAGACCCATTACAACGTTGGGCTGGAGTTTCAGGAAATCAACGATCAGAATAAGAAGGTGATCGAGGCGGTGTTGAAGAAGTTCAAATTCACCCGGGAAAGGCCAAAGCAATAAAACGTTGCCCTTGACAGAGCAATCTGATAAATTGGGATTCTTCTTTTCACAGTTTACTAAAGGAAAAGGAAAGGAATTCTGACAAATAAGAACTATGGACAACAAAAACATGCATTCGAGTGAACATATCCAACTTACCTTCGACCAGAGTCGAAACTAAGTTAGCTGGGGATGCTTGCAAGTGCTTTGGTAGTGCATATTCAAAAACTAACTCGTTACATTTTCTGAGTAAAACCTTATCTAACGGTATCTCGCCTGAACGCACATCTACATCCGAAGGCTCAAACTTACAGACAAAAAGTTCTGCGCTAGTGACAATCACCGGAATGATCAATTGCCGATTCCAAGGTATTAACACAGGCGAATGGCCGTGCCCAACGGCTGAACCTAGAATTTTACTGAATTCAATCTCTTCGTTATATATCGCCCTTGACGCAAGAGCAACTTGATATGCAGCGTCTTGTATGGCGGCATTGGATGTTTTTGTTTTGTTTCGGTCATTCTTGATATTTTGGTAATCGCCTTTTGTCTCTCTCCCATCATCACAAAAAACAAGGTCTGTCGTCAATGACCTAATTGAAGTTTCAACCTTCCATTGTTGAGACAAATTCGATTCAATGGGTATATTTTGAAGAAAAAACGATGTTAGTTGATTGGGATAATTTTGAGACGCAGGTTGCTTAGGGAAGAATACCCAGTTTACAAACTCAGGATTATTCTTTTTACATTCTACAACCAGAGTTATCAATGTTTGATTATCAAGCAAAGTCTCTGCACGAATATCCAATGCACTTTCTTTCCCGCGCCATGGGCCATTGGGCGGGGGAAACTCAACTGGATAATTAACATGCCGCACTCTCCAGCCTGGTGTAGTTGAAATTATTTTTTCACATAAACGCTCGAAGAAAACACCATGAATGTTCAGGGAGTGAACTGTCCAATCGTTTTGGGATTCAGGGATTGTGTTTGTCATTGCTTATGTTTCCATTTTTTGGGAGAGATAGGAGAGGGCTAAAACCCCTCTGCCACGCGCTTCGCGTCGCCCACTCACCTTTCAGTTTAACAGAATTAAAATCCTTCAGCAACATATTCTCCCTAGACTCCCTTCAGCGTATTGCAAATCTCGCCGAGTGTGAGACCCTGCTCCGTGTACCCGATGAACAGAAGCAAAATTTGACAAATCAAAAGTTGCTCGATCACAAGTTATACGGCACATAAATCCCATCCCAGTCAGGGTCAAAATCTTTTGTATTGCGCGTGACCAGTATCGCATCATTTACACGCGCAGTTGCCCAGATAATGGCATCGGGCAGGCGGATACGATGTGTGCGGCGTAGTTAGATGGCTGTCTCCGCAACTGCAAGGTCAAGCGGAATAATCTCGAAATGTGTTTCAAGAAAATCCCGCAGTTCAGCATCATCGCCTTCTGCACCGATCAAGACTTCCATCCATGTGACGCGGCTGATGAGCACACGTTCGTAACGGTTATATTCCAGGTCCGTTTCAGCGACGCCATTGAGCGCATCAATCACAATGTTTGTATCAAAGACCGCGATCATTAAATTCCCCACTCAGTACGCAAGCTCTGTTGAAACTTAATCGCGTCAATTTCACGATTTTTCCATGAACCGAAGGCGGCATGTTGCCTAAGCGAACCGCGCTTTACATGCTGTAACATATTTACACGCTGTTGCAGGAATGCGATGAAATCCAACACTTCACTCTGCTTCTCAGGGGGTAAAGCGCTCAATTGCTTTTCGATTTGTTCTAAAAGGGTCACGGCAACCTCCAATTCTCTGCCAATTATAAATCCAATCTAAAACCCCTCCGCCACGTACTCGCCCCAGACTCCCCTCAGCGTATTGCAAATCTCGCCAAGCGAGATGTTATTTCCAATACATCCAATGAACAGTGGACGAGGTAATCCCCTACCAAATCACTTCAACTTCGTATTTACGAATCTCTGGATCGGCAGAAAGTAACGGCATTGCTTCAATCTGGCTTTGTGCAACCAACATCCTGTCAAAGGGATCGTCGTGGTAAAACGGCAAGTCATAAACGTGGGCGGCGTGGTTTACCTGGATAAGCAGGGGTTGAAAACGGTACAAGCCCATGCGATTTGCAATGTAATGGGCGGGTGGTTCCGGCAAAACTAATTTTCCCTTGGCGGCCTTTATCGAAATTTCCCATACACTGGCGGCAGACAAAAAAATCTCATTCCGCCCATCGGCAATGATTTCTTTGGCAAGCGAGGATAATTGCGGATCCTCCATATTCCACCAAAGAAAAGTGTGGGTATCAAGTAACACTCTCATAGCTCAAATTCAGACAGAGGCGCATCGAAATCAGGCATGATAACCACTTTGCCTTTGTCAATCCCAGGAACACGTGGAGAAAAATCCTGGGAAACAAAAGGCAGGATACGCGCTACAGGTTTGCCGGCCTTGGCAATGACCACTTCCTCCCCGCTCAAAACAAGGTCAAGTAACTTGGAGAAATGGGTTTTCGCATCGTGAATGTTATAAACAGTCATTTTGCACCTCGAAGCAAATTGTAGACTAACCAGTGGACTAAGTCAAGGTCTAAAACCCCTCCGCCATGTATTCACCCCACACGCCTCTCAGTGTATTGCAAATCTCGCCCAGTGTGATGTCGTTCTCGACGCATTCGATGAATAGCGGCATCAAATTCTCGGTTCCCTTTGCGGCGTCCATTAATTTCCCAAGCAGCTCGCCAACTCGTTTCTTGTCCCTGCTCTCCCTCAACTCCTTCAACTTCGCCCGCTGACCCAACTCAATCGTGGGATCAACCTTCAAACGTTCCAGCGTGAGAACCTCGTCCACCTGGAATTGATTGACGCCCACCACGATCTGTTCTTTTTTCTCGATCGCCTGTTGCGCGGCGTAGGCGGCGTTTTGAATTTCGTTCTGCATGAAGCCGCGCTCGATGGCTTGAAGCGCGCCGCCCATTTCATCAATTTTGGCGATATAGTCGAGTGCACCTTTTTCGATCTCGTCAGTGAGGTACTCGAGCAGGTAAGAGCCAGCCAATGGATCAATGGAATCTGCAACGCCCGATTCGTGGGCAATGATTTGTTGGGTGCGCAATGCAACACGAACGGATTTTTCGGTGGGAAGCCAGAGCGCCTCGTCCATTGAATTTGTGTGCAAACTCTGAGTTCCGCCGAGGACGGCGGAAAGAGCCTGCAAGGTCACACGCACCACGTTGTTTTCAGGTTGTTGCGCGGTGAGCGTCGAGCCGGCGGTTTGCGTGTGAAAACGCAACTGCCACGAAGACGGCTTTTGCGCCCTGAACCGTTCGCGTATGATCCTTGCCCACATGCGGCGCGCGGCGCGGAATTTGGCAACTTCCTCGAGCAGGTTGTTGTGCGCGTTGAAGAAGAACGAGAGTTGGCCCGCAAACGAATCGATATCAAGCCCGGCCTTGAGCGCGGCTTCCACGTAGGCGATCCCATTTGCCAGCGTGAACGCCACCTCCTGCACAGCGGTGGAGCCTGCCTCGCGGATATGATAGCCCGATATCGAGATGGTATTCCAATACGGGACTTCCTTCGCGCAAAACGAAAACACATCGGTGATGAGCCGCATCGAGGGCTCAGGCGGGAAGATGTATGTGCCGCGCGCAACGTATTCCTTCAAAATGTCGTTTTGAATCGTGCCGCGCAGTCCGCGCATGTCCGCGCCCTGGCGCTTGGCCACAGCAATGTACATCGCCAGCAAAACTCCTGCGGGGGCGTTGATGGTCATCGAAGTGGAAACTTTGTCGAGCGGGATTTGATCGAACAACTGCTCC
>JBBIUO010000231.1:0-2598 GCA_037440205.1 Chloroflexota bacterium | reverse complement strand
CCTCTCCCTGCGCGATTGGATCGTCCGCATCGTACCCAATTTGAGTTGGGAGGTCGAAAGCGACACTCAGCCCCGTCTGGCCTTGATCCAGCAAATAGCGATAGCGCTTGTTGGATTCCTCCGCCGTGGAGAAGCCTGCATACTGGCGCATCGTCCAAAAGCGCGAACGATACATCGTCGGCTGAACTCCGCGGGTGAAGGGATATTCTCCGGGGAAGCCCAATTTCTCCTCGTAGGCAGAGTCAGTTGTCGGCGGGAGAGAGAGGCGCGGCACTTCAATTCCAGATGAAAATTCAAAGCGTTCCTTCCGCTCCTTGAATTTTTCCAGAGACTTCTTGAGCGTGTTTTCTTTCCATTTGTTGTATTGGTCGCCGATGGTCATGGCCAATCCTTTTCATAGATAAACCCAATGTGCGCGAATGATTGCAATTGTAATTCCTTTCGCGCGCGGCCTGCATGGATGAAAATCACTTTTTCCAACCGGGCGTAAACCAGACATTTCATTTTTGTTAACGCACATTTCATAACCAAAAGGATGAACTTCGGCAAATAAGCAGTAAAATGGAGTCGTGCCAGGCACCACCACATCGAACCTTACCATCAAGACTGCGCAAAGCATTGATGAAATAAGCAAACAGGCATGGGATGAATTTTCAGCGGGGAGACCGTTTCAAAGTCACCGCTGGTATCAATTCGGCGAGCGCGTCATGTACGATTGCAAACCGACCTACCTGCTCGCCCATCTTGGGGATGAATTGATCGGCCGCGCCGCGCTGTGGAAGATCAGCAGTGAGCCGCTTCCCCTCTCACCCGGAATTGGCCGTACGATCACTGAATCGACTCTGCGCCGACGGCCTTTGCTGATCTGCCGTTCGCCTCTTTCCAGCGCCACTGGGTTGATCCTTCCGCGCGATTCACTGCATAACGAAACACTCGACCTCCTCAGCGAAACCGCATTGGAAATCAGCAGGCAGAATCATTGCCTTGCGCTGGTGTTTGATTTCCTCGGGCAGGACGAATGCGAATCCTGGCAGGGTGAGTTTGCCGCGGTGCAACTTTCCGACCCGGGGACGATCCTGCAAAACCGTTGGAACAGTCTCGAAGCCTATCTGGCCGACGGGGATAAAAAAGACCGTCAGCATTACAAGCGCACCCTGCGGGAAGCGGAAAAACTCGGGATCAAAATCGAGAAACACAACAGGGTTCCCGATGTACATGCCGCACTCAAACTTATCCGCAACGTGGAACGTCATTACCACAATTCACCCAACCCGTGGATGCAAAGCCTGCTCGAAAATCTCGAAATGGTACAGGGTACCTGGCTGGAGGCGAGGCAGAACGGGAACCTGGTCGGATGCGGCGCGCTCCTTGAGGACAACAAGACGCAATTAACCACCGCGCTCGGACTGGCGGAAGACGTTCCCTATGTGTACCTGCTGTTGACCTACGCGAGCCTGGAGGATGCCATCAGCAAAAATGTCACAGCCTTGCGCTGGGGAAGCGGCGCATACGAGGTAAAGAAAAACCTGGGTTTTGAACTTGAGGACAATAACTACATCGTCGTTTCCAGCGCAAACGTCGTCATTCGCACGATCCTGAAAGCGATTCGATGATTCAACACAACCTGTACGAAGAGACCAACATGAATCAAAACAGACCCACTCTTGATGAATTCCTGAAACTCCCCGCCGGGGAAGTGGCAAAAGCCGTGCGCGCCAGAGGCTCGAAGGTCGTCGTTTTTCCATTTAACGGCACGCGGCGCTGGTTCCTGCTGGAACATGGCCGCGATAATCACGAAAATCCCGCGCAGGCTTACGTTGACATCACGGCCGGGGCATACATCGAAACCTACAAACTGGTCTTCGATCACGGGCTGGATACGATCCTTGCCCCCGTTTTTGGCGGCGAGATTTTCAACCGCGGGGAGGAATACATGCGCGAGATCGGCACGGGCATGACCCTGCTCGCCGAACATCCCGCCTTCCTTGAGTTCTACAAGGAATACGATGTCCGTGTCCATTTTTACGGTGAGTATCGCAAAGAACTGGGCCAGACTCCCTACGCCTATATCTGCGATAAATTCGATGAAGTCACACGCCAGACTGCCGGCCACACAAAACACAGGTTGTTCTACGGAGTCTGCGCGGAGGACGCCACCGCGGCCATCGCCGAACTGTCGGTGAGACATTTTCAGCAGGAAAACAGGATCATCTCGCGGCGCGAGTTGATCGAGGCCTATTACGGCGAATATGTCGAGAAGGCCGATATCTTCATCGGCTTTGAAAAGTTCAACGTGTTCGATTATCCAATGCTGGGCTGGGGCGAGGAAAGCCTGTATTTCACAGTGGCGCCATCCCTGTATATGAGCGGGAACCAGTTGAGGAATATTCTTTACGATTACATCCATCTTCGGCCGGTGCAGGACCCCGATTACTTCACCATGCCGGGGGAGGATTTTGAAGCCATGCGGGAATTTTATAAAGATAATCGTGAAGCCGTCCATGGTGTTGGCGAGATGCGGGGCGGGATTTGGTACGCCAGCACACCAATCAAAAAATAACCAACGGAGCAGAATGATGCGCACAATGACAGAGTTGC
>JBBIUO010000230.1:0-6808 GCA_037440205.1 Chloroflexota bacterium | reverse complement strand
CGACCAGTTTCAAGGTCCGGTTTGAAGCGGGCAGGACGAGCAGGTTAATCGCGGCGAGGCTTCCAATCCACGTGACGGTGGCGAGCATGTGAAGCCAGTAGATGACCGCCATCACCCATGAAGGAGGCGTGGTCATATCAGGGTGTCGGCGTGACTTCGGTCGTTGGCGGAACTTCTGTTGGCGGCGGGACTTCCGTCGGCGGGTAGCATTGCTGGAAAGCCTGGTTCATGTTGCGTGCGGCGCGGTCATCCAGATTGCCAAGCCCCGAAGCGATCTGATATTGTTCGTAGGCGGCGCAATAAGCCTGCTCTTCAAAAAGATCGTCGCCGTAGCGCATGGCGGAGTATTGCAGGCGTTGGGATGCGGTCATGGTTCCATCCCACATGCCGGGCCAGCCGCTTCCCACCTGGCTGAAATAGTTGTAGGCCTGTTTCCAGTCGAGTTCCCAAAAACTTGCGCCGGTGGTGTACATGCGCGCACCCTCGCGTAATTGCGTTGCCGTGTTATCCAGCGGGCCAAAACGCTCGGCGAGAGTCAGGTAATAGATGCCGCCTTCGAGGTTGCCCTGCTGGTTGATGAGGACAATGCCGTAATTCCGCAGGGAATAATAGTACATGCCGTCCATCTGCGCGACCTTGTAGGTGGGGTCGAGTTTGCGGACGATGTCCAGTGCTTCGAGTGCGGCGGGCCAATCCTGCGCGTTGACGAGTTGCTGTGCGCGCTGGAAGGCGCTTTCGATGCCGCTGAAATCCGGCGTGGAGGTGGGCGTGGGCACCAGTGTGGCGGTGGGGATGACGCTGACCACCATCACCTCCGTGAGTTTCTGTTGCGCGCCGGGAAATTCCGGGTCGTGCGCAATGATGAATTTCAATCGTTCGATGGCGGTTTCATATCTGCCTGATTCGATGTCAACCAACGCGAAGGTGTATTGTTCGCTGAGTTCTTTCGCGATGACAGCGTCCTCCGCCGATTTGCGGTCGCCGATGCCGGAGAAATACCCTCCGTATCCGCCAAGCCCGATCAACAGGAGAAATCCCAGAATGCCAATCAGGATGGAGCGCCAGCGCGACGGTTTTTTCACAGGCTTGACCGGCTGTGTGTCATCCGGTTTAAGCGTTGATTCGGGTTGTACGTTTTCAGGTTCTACATTTACAGGTTGTGTGGTTTCAGTTTGTTCGGACATGGGCGCTATTATACTTCCCTTTGATTTGACGATTTTTTTTTCTTATCGGAGCCTAAAGGTCTTCAGTACTGCAACATTCATGTTGCTCCGCGATTTGCCGGCAGAACCGGTGAAGGCAAGATAAATCTTGCGGTACTGGGAATGTGGCTTACAAATGAAACAACAGTTTCGCATCCGGCCAGACGATGGCAAGCGCGATGACTCCGCCCGCAATCATTCCCAACAGCGCGGTGATGATCGCCCCGCCGGGCAGGTAGGACGCGAGAGCATACGCCGCCACCCCGCCGACAACTGCCGCGACGACCCCTTTCATTACCGCCCCGCCAACATGGATCGGTTCATGCGTGCGTTTCGACAGCCAACTGAAAAGGATGATGGCCTCCACCAAAAGCGCGATCTCTGCAAAAGCAATGATCGGAGCGCCAATCTCCTTGAAGAAGGTCAGGCCGACGATGCCGATTCCCAAAAACATGACGAGTCGCAGCATCACGGCGTACAGCGGGAAGATCGGTTCCTTGCGCGCGTAGAACGAACGCGCCGCGATCTCGTGAATGGCGTAGCCGGTCAGGGTCATCAGGTAAGCGCGTGTCGTCCATGTGACGAGGGTCGAGGCAGCTTCGTCGAAGCCGAAGACTCCGCGAACGAGCGGGTGAATCCCCGCCGCCATTACCGCCGCGATGGGAATGGTGAGTGAGATCAAAACCCGAAGGGCACGCTCTATCGTTGAACGGAATCCTGCCCAGTCGCCGCGCGCCGCGAGTTCTGAAAGAGTCGGCAACATTGCGGTGGCAATCGCCGTCCCGAGAATTGTTTCGGGAACCTGCATGATCATCCAGCCGTAGGTGAGCGATGTCACGGCGCCAACTTGATCGAGGCGCGAGGCCAGGTTATCGCGCGCAAGAACGATGATTTGAATCCCACCCATGGTGAGCAGGCGTGGAGCCATCAACTTCAGGGCTTCGATCAAACCTGTGTGGCGTAAATCCAATGACGGCGTCCAGCGAAAACCGAACTTGAACAGCATCGGAAGTTGAATCAGCAGGTGCATGGCCGCGCCGATGATGACGCCGTACACGAGTCCGTGAATTCCGAATCGCGGCACGAGAAAAATCGCGCCGAAGATCTGCCCGATGTTGTACATGCTGGGCGCCATGGCGGGTAAAACAAAATGCTGGTTGGCCTGAAGCGAAGCCATCACCAACCCGCTGATGGAAAAGATCACTGTGCCGACGAGATTTAATCTCATAAGTTCAGCGAGCAGTCTTCGTTGTTCCTCGTCGAAGCCCGGCGCGATGCCGAGTTTTGCATCCACGATGGGTTGGGCGAAGATGGCGATGACGACGGCGATGGAGCCCGTCACAAGAAAGGCCACGTTTGCCACGCGCGAAAACAAATCCCATGCGGCGGCGCGGTCTTTGGTGGTGAGATATTCCGTCAGCAGGGGGATGAATGCCATGGCCAATGCGCCGCCGGAGATGAGCGCAAACAATACATCGGGCAGGTTATTTGCGGCATTGAAGGTGTCGAGCAGGTGAATCGAATCCGCGTATTGGCGGGAGATGATTCCAGTGCGCACGAAGGCCAGGACTTTATCCACCAAAAAGAAGAAGGCGACGATCAGGGAATTGCGGGTGAGGCGGGAGAGTTTGTTCATCGGTAATCAGTTATCAGTGATCGGCAGGTGGTGGGATTTCCACGCCCGGCAATTTATCCGCGAGCAAATGAATCTTGTGCACCAACACTGGGAAGCATTGCGCGCAAACATACTTCGCTTCCCCTTTGAATGTGAGCGTGATCAATGGGATTTGTTCATCGGCGCGGTTGCAGTTCAGGCAAACGGCTTTTTCTTTGTCCATGTTTTCTCCAATTCAATGTCAATCGTAAATCGTAAATTAAAGTGTTGCCTTGATGACTCCGCCATCCACTGCCAGCGCCACGCCATGAACGTACGACGCGGCGGAAGAGACCAGGAACACGGCGGCGTTTGCAAATTCCTGCGGTTGAGCCATGCGGCCAAGAGGGATTTCAGCAGTCTGCTTTGCGAATTCATCCTCGATGGCTGTATTGTTTGTTTTTGCCCGAAACGCCATTAACTCTTCCACGCGCTCCGTTACAGTCCATCCGGGCAGGATGGAGTTAAAACGTATTCCCTCCCGGCCAAGTTCCATTGCCAACGACTTGGTCAAGCCGATGGTTGCCAGGCGAATGCTGTTCGAAAGTACCAGGTTGGGCAAAGGCTGTTTCACTATATAGGAGGTCATTGTCAACACGCTTGGGGTGGATGATTTTCGCAAATACGGCAAGGCGGCGCGGATCAAGCGGACATGACTCATGAACGAGGTGTCCACGGCCTTTTGCCAGGCTGCCTCATCGAAAGATTCAAAAGAACCTGAGGGCGGGCCCCCGGCGTTAGTGATGAGGATATCCAGGCCGCCAAGCGATTCGACGGCTGATTGAATTAATTTGTCTGCGGATGACTCGTCACTCACGTCTCTTGCGAGACCGTAAGCCTGGGTACCCGTCTCATTGAAAATTTTCTCCGCCGCAGCTTTGATTCTTCCTTCGTCCCGCCCATTGATGACGACCTTGCATCCTTCCCGTGCCAATGTCAGCGCGGCGGCATAACCGAGTCCGCGCGAGGAACCGGCTATGAAGGCGCGTTTGTCTTTCAATCCTAAATCCATTTTTTCTCCTTGTAGATGGTATACAGGTATGCAAGTATATCTTTGTGCCTGTATACGTGTTTACTTGTCTACATTTTTACATGACTTCTATTTTTGTATCCCACACATCCCCATCCGTCCAGTTTGCTTCCACCCATTTTGCCACATTTTGCAAAGCGGATTGCAGGAATGCGCCGCCGTTCCCGATCATCGCACAGACGATCACAGCCTCGTCCCACACATCTTGCTTATCCATCTCCGCAACAGAGACGTTGAACTCGCGATGCAGGCGGGACATGAGCGGCTTGATCCGTCCGCGCTTTTCTTTGAGCGAGGAGCAAAGGGGAAGGCGAAGGTGGATGGCAAGGGTGGCGAGCATGATTCGATTTACGATTTGCAATTGACGATTTACGATTTTAGGTTTGGGAATGCGCGAATTTCCTTGTTACCAGATTATTCTCAGCCGATGACCAAAGCCAAGAATGAGACTGCCGATGCAGACACCCATTGCAAGGAAGGCGGCAATCTTTGGGTGAATTCCGTGAAGGCCGCAGGTCACAAACAGGACTGCATACAAATTTGGAGTGTACATTAACGGAGATGCTCCAATTGTGTCTATCCACCAGTAGTTGAAGGGATTGGAACAATTGTCGTTTGGAATCAGGATCAACAAAGCCATGATCGCAAGCCCGATCCCTGCCGGGGTCTTCAAGCGGGTAAAGATGTAAACGCCAGCCAGTACGACCGATGTTACAAATCCAAAAGCGGCAACCACATCGTTGATCTTCATAACCGGGTTGACCCATGGAAGCATGGAGAAAACCTTGAGGCGGAATGGATAAAATCCATGAACGGCTGTAGTGCAGACAAATGAGAGCGGCATCCATATCCAGAGGAGAATGGATTGTTTCCCTGAAAGCAAATGGGAAACACCTTCCATCTTCCACATCTGAAAAACAAAATACAGGCTTGGCGCGATCAATACCGAAACCGCCAGGCCGAAGCCCGGCGCAAACCATACGGGAAAAACGTCGAAATTGGCCGCCACGTCATAGGCCGCCTTAATGGACAAGACGCAGGTGATCTCAAGGATGATCAAGAGAAGCATTTTTGTCACGCCGAGGGCGTTGAGCGGGTATGTTTTTTGTGTGACTGGGGTCATGTCATTTCCCTTTTGTGAAAATTGGCGGTTGTGATTCGACCGCAATATGGCGTTATCTCGGGGGCAGGTTGCGATTTACGATTTACGATTTACGTCTTACAATCCCTCGCATGGACATCGAACTTGCCTACAACCAGGTTCTTGATTACCTCTACTCCTTCGTGGATTATAGCCTGAAACACGCCTCCGAATTGGCGAAGGCGGATTTCAACCTCGACCGTATGTTTGCGCTGATGGAGTCGCTGGGGAATCCGCAGAATCAATATCCCATCATCCACGTGGCAGGGACAAAGGGGAAGGGGTCGGTTTCGGCGTTTTGCGCTTCGGCTTTGAAAGCTGCGGGATACAAAGTGGGCTTATATACGTCGCCGCATTTGATTGATTACGTGGAACGGATTCAGGTCAACGGCGAACCGATCTCGCACGCGCAGTTGGTGGAACTGGTGGAGGAGATCAAGCCGTACGTCGCGCGGATCGAAAAACTGACCACGTTCGAGATCACCACTGCGCTGGCGTTCATGGCGTTTGCAAAATACGATGTCAATGCGGCGGTCTTTGAAGTGGGGTTGGGCGGGCGACTCGACGCGACGAACATCGTCACCCCGAAGGTTTCGGTCATCACTTCGCTTTCGTATGATCACATGGCGGTGCTTGGGGATACCCTGACACTGATCGCGGGGGAGAAGGCGGGAATCATCAAGCCGGGCGCGCCGGTCGTTTCCTCCCCGCAAGTGGATGAGGCGCTCGAAGTTCTTCTGCGCGCAGCCAAACTAAGGGGTATAGGGGCAGGAGGAAGTACAGGAAATAAAGGCAACGAAGTAGTAGATGATGGATTTATTTTGGTCGGGCGGGATGTAAAGTTTGAGTTGATCGAGTCATCATTGGATGGGCAGTTGTTCCGCATTACGGATTACGCAACACGCACAGATTACGAATTTCGCATTCCACTCCTCGGCCTTCATCAAATTGAAAATGCCGCCACCGCGTATGCGGCTTTGAAAGCAAGCGGTATCCCGATCACCGATGAACAAATTCAAAAGGGATTTTCCGAAGTAAAATGGCCCGCCCGTTTCGAGGTGGTGAGGCGCGAGCCGCCGGTCATCATCGATTCTGCGCACAACCGCGAATCGGCTTTGTATTTGCGAAAGTCGCTCGATGCGTATTTTCCCGGAAGACCGGTGATCATGATTTTCTGTTCGTTGGAGGATAAGGATATTTCCGGTATGCTGGAAGAGTTATCTCCCCGGCTGGAAAAAGTGATTGCCACCCGTGCGGATCATCCGCGTGCGCCGACGGCGGAATGGATTGCCGAAAAAGTGGAGGCCGCCGGTATTCCGGTTGAAATTGTCACCCCGGCTGCATCGGCTTTGAACCGCGCGCTGGAATTGGCCGGGGATCAAAAAATTGTCCTGACTGCCGGGAGTGTGGCATTTGCCGGTGAGATCATCGCGGCATGGCGGAAGATTGCCGGATAAATGTCGGGGCGGAGAAAATGCGTCGCTTGGCTGGGCAGGCCGGGGCGGCGCGAAGCGTGAAGCGGCGCTGGATTTATCGTCAAAAGATGGTAGCATTGTCGCATCTGCATGGAAAACGAGTAGCAATAAATGAATCATCAAAATAATTGGAACGAAGAAGAAGATAATTTCGATTTGACGCTCTCACAGCGGACCGAGGAACTGTATCGTGTGCCGAACATGGAGCCAAACGCCGACGGTTTGATCGAGGCGGTGGTTCTGCCGTTGCGTGACATGGTCATTTTCCCGCGCATGGTTTCGCCGATCTTTGTCGGGCGCGAGGCT
>JBBIUO010000229.1:5909-6823 GCA_037440205.1 Chloroflexota bacterium | reverse complement strand
CGCATGGGCGCCGCGTGAAGAAAAGGATGATTACGGCATTTACCGCACCGCCGCCATCCACACCTACGGCGAAACCCTGCACGTTTTTGTAGACCGCGCCGATTACAAAGGCGTCTTTGCCCCCACCTACCGCCCGCTCAAACACGAAACCGATTCCACCGGGCTTGCCGCCGTTGACCATATCGTCGGCAATGTGCAACTTGGCAAGATGGATCAGTGGGTCAACTTTTATCATCAGGTGATGGGCTTCCGCCTCCTGCGCCACTTCGACGACAAGGACATCTCCACCGAATATTCCGCGCTCATGTCGAAGGTGGTGCAAAACGGCAACGGGCGAGTCAAATTCCCCATCAACGAACCCGCCGAAGGCAAACGCAAAAGCCAGATCGAGGAATACCTCGATTATTACCTCACCCCCGGCGCACAGCACGTCGCCATCCTCACCGGCGACATCGTCGAAACCGTCGGAAAACTCCGCAAAAACGGCGTTGAATTTTTGCGCGTGCCGGATACCTACTACGAAATCCTTCCCGACCGCGTGGGCAAAATCGAAGAGGATTACAAAGCCATTCAGGAACTCGGCATCCTCGCCGACCGCGACGACGAAGGCTACCTCCTGCAAATCTTCACGCGCCCCATCCAGGATCGTCCCACCATGTTCATCGAGATCATCCAGCGTCACGGCTCGCAAAGTTTCGGCAAGGGAAACTTCAAGGCCTTGTTCGAGTCGATTGAATTGGAACAACAGCGGCGCGGAAATCTGTAGTAATTGGTAATTGGAGATTGGTGATTACGATCTCCAATCTCTAATCACCGACATGCTCTTCGCCACCATCCGCACGCTTCACACCGACCCTCAACCTGCTCTTGTCTCGAACGGCAGAATCTACCCGTTGCCTTTTGCTGACATGCTC
>JBBIUO010000229.1:0-5871 GCA_037440205.1 Chloroflexota bacterium | reverse complement strand
CAAAACTTGCATCCAAAGAATCCTTTGCGCTGGATGAAGTTCAATTGCTCGCTCCCCTCAAACCGACGGGCCTGCGTGATGCCTACGCCTTTGAACAGCACGTGAGAACCGCCAATCAAAACCGCGGACGGGATGTGCCACAGGAATGGTACAAATTCCCCGTCTTTTATTACACCAACCCGCACAGCATTTTTGGTCCGGGCGAAACGATTCCCTACCCGCGTTACACCTCCGCGCTGGATTATGAATTGGAGATCGCCGTCATCATCGGCAAAGGCGGACAAGACATCAAACCCGAAGATGCGCCCAAACATATTTTCGGCTACACCATCTTCAATGACTGGTCTGCCCGGGACGTTCAGCGCGAAGAGATGCGGGCCGGGCTGGGTCCTGCCAAGGGGAAGGACTTTGCTTCGTCTTTAGGACCCGTTGTCGTGACGAGCGAAGCGCTTGCTCCTCGAGCAGTGAATCGCCCGGGCGTGTACGATCTCACGATGGCGGCGAAGGTCAACGGTGTTGAAATGTCCAAAGGAAATTTAAAGGATATATTCTGGTCGTTCGGCGAGATCATCGCAAGGGCATCGGATACGTGCGAATTGCGGGCGGGCGACGTGATTGGCTCCGGCACGGTTGGAACGGGTTGCCTGCTGGAATTGACAAAGGGGCAGGGCCCGTGGCTGAATGAAGGCGACATGGTTGAATTGGTAATCGAAGAGATCGGGACGCTGAAAAACATCATTGGAGAAAAACCGAAATGACAAAAAAAATGTTGGCAATGGCAGTGACTCTTTTCCTGCTGGCCGCTTGCGGTGCGCCCGCCCCGGCACAACCCGGCGTGGAAACGATTGTGGCGGAAACACTCGCGGCAATGACCTCCGCCGCGCCGCCTGTTGAAACGCCTGTTGCGTCTTCGGGCGCGATTGTTTCTGCAAATTCGGTCAACTTTGTAATTCCCGTCGGGCTTGGAACCTCGGCCAATGTTGAATCCATGGCGGCAGTGACGGTGGAAGACGGCCCGATGATGGGCGCAACTCCCGCACACACCAAATTCACGATCACCGATTACCCGCTTCAGGGAAAATTTTTCGAGGCGCACATTCTGGTATATCCCGCTTCGGAATATGAAACGATAAACGAGGGCGCGGCGCGCAACCTGCAAAAATTACGCGCCATCATCGCCAGTCCCTCCGCGCCGTTGACAATGGACATGCTGCCGGGCATCACTGCCTTCAACGCGGGGATGGTCTTTGCCTCTCAAATGCAGGTGATTTCTTTCCAAAGCGGAAGCGGCGTGCGGGTTTGACCGAATACGCCCAATACGCCGCAGTGGCAAACAACAACGACCTGTTCTATAATTTTCAGGGGTTGACCAGCGACGGCCGTTATTACATCATTGCTATTTTGCCGGTGAATGCCCCCTTCCTCGCGGCAGACAGCAATATTCCGCAAACCTCCCTTCCCCCAGACGGCATTCCGCTTTCAGGGCTCGACCCGGACGAGGCATACTACAACGCGGTTGTAAGCAAACTCAACCAAACCGCGCCCGATGTCTTCACGCCGTCACTCAATGCGTTGGACGCGCTCACCCAATCCATTGCCATTCAATAAACCTCTTTACCGCGCGTAGTCGCGCGTTCTCTAACGCCGACGGGTGTGCAAGGCGCACTACGCAGAAATTTCAACGATCCCAATCAACCCCTCGCCGAAATCAACAACATGAAACCAGACAAAATCATCACCGTCCGCCCAAAGGAAACCTTCATCGCCAAACAGCAACTGCCGAACTTTGAAGGCATCTCCGCCCAAACCGCAGGGACAAAGCACCTGTGCATGCACCTCGTCATCATCCCGCCCGGCGGACAGGCCGTGGCGCATTATCACAACGGCTACGAGACAGCCATCTACATCGTCAAAGGCCGCGCCGAAACAAAATATGGCGAACACCTGGAGTATTCCAGCGTCAACGAAGCGGGCGACTTTCTCTTCATCCCGCCCAATCTGCCGCACCTGCCCATCAACCTGAGCGAGACCGAGGAGGTCGTTGCCGTGGTTGCCCGCAATGACCCGAATGAACAGGAAAGTGTCGTGGTCTACAACCCGCAAGGTTCATAAAAATCGGAGGAGCCATGAAAAAAAACCTTTCCCGCGGCGAGGAAATCTATGGTGAAGATGTGTTCGAGATTTTGTTCCAGTACGAAATCTCCCGCTCCAAGCGCTACCCATCGCCGCTGGCGCTGCTCCAAATCGAAATGACGCCCACTGCCATGAACGAGGAGGCGCTCACCGGCGCAATCACGGTTTTCACCACCGCCTTGAATTCGCACCTGCGCTCGGTGGACATTCCATCCAAAAACGGCAGCGGATTCAGAATCCTGCTTCCCAGTTCGAACGAGCATGGCGCGCGCGTGGTTTGCGACAGGCTGTTGTCGGTCTTCAGAAATAAATTCGACACGCCAAACGGTCCCGTTGCTTTTTCACTGCAAATAGGGGGAACCGCCCACAACGGAGGCCCGGCCATAAAACGCGAGGAACTCATCAACAATGCGGAGGAAGCGCTGCGGCAGGCAAAGTTGAAAGGCGCGCATTCGTACATCGTGCTTGCATGAAATTTTAAAAAAGACCCTAAAGGTTCCAAAACCTTTAGGGTCTGACGCTTTAGAAACGGAGAAACCATGCCTTTTTATCACAAGCTCGGCGCCATTCCCCACAAACGCCATACACAATTCAAAAAAGCGGACGGCAAACTGTACCGCGAAGAACTGATGGGGCTGGAGGGATTCTCCTCCATTCAATCCATCCTTTACCATCATTTCCTCCCGCCGCGTGTGAAGATGACCGAAGACCTCGGCAGTCTCAAACCCGAATATGTGGACTTCGGCCCGATCCGCCACCGCGCCTTTAGAACGGATCAGACTCCGCCCGGGCCTGATCCTGTTTCGGCGAAGATTCCCCTCCTCGGGAACAACGACGTCATCCTCGGCGTCTCCCGCTCGAAACACAGCATGGATTATTTTTATCGCAACTCGCAAGCCTACGAGACCTGGTGGGTCCACGACGGAAGCGGCACGCTCAAAAGCCAGTTTGGCAATCTGCCGTTTCGCAAAGGGGATTACATCGTCATTCCGTTTGGCGTCACCTGGCAAATGCAATTGAACGAGGAATGCAAATTCTTCACCATCGAAAATCCAAGCCAGATCGAGCCGCCCAAACGCTATCGCAATAATTACGGTCAATTGCTCGAGCATTCGCCCTATTGCGAACGCGACATCCGCGTTCCAGAAGAACTGGAAACCCACGCCGAGCGCGGCGAATTCGATGTGCGCGTGAAAGTGCGTGACCGGTTATCCCGCCACGTGCTCGATCACCATCCTTTCGATGTCATCGGCTGGGATGGGTATCTTTATCCCTGGATTTTCAACATCGAAGATTTCGAGCCCATCACCGGGCGACTGCACATGCCGCCACCCATTCACCAGACATTCGACGGATATAACTTTGTCGTTTGCTCCTTCGTCCCCCGCCTGTTCGATTATCATCCTGAAGGCATCCCCGCGCCGTATAATCACTCCAATATTCAATCGGACGAGGTGCTGTACTACGCCGAAGGCAATTTCATGAGCCGCAAAGGCATCGACCGAAGCGACATCAGCCTGCATCCGTTTGGCCTGCCGCACGGCCCGCAACCCGGCATGACAGAAGCCAGCATCGGCAAAGCGGAGACGAAGGAACTCGCCGTCATGGTGGATACGTTTCACCCACTCAACATCACAAAACAAGCCGTGGAAATGGAAAAGCCCGAATACATGTCCACGTGGCTGGAAGGTAATGGAGAATAACGCAAATGAAACCAACTGCTTCAACCATCAGTGATCGAAATTTCCAAAAACTTTCCCGAACGATCATCACCGAGATGAAGCGGTTATCCATTCCGGGGGTGGCAATGGGCGTGTGGCATAAAGGACGCGAACGATCTGCCGGGTTGGGAATTACCAGTGTCGAGAATCCGCTGCCGGTTACGTCGGATACGCTGTTCCAAGTCGGCTCCATCAGCAAAACGTTCACCGGCACTGTCCTGATGCAGTTGGCCGAGCAGGGAAAAGTCAATCTCGATGCGCCTGTCCGCAAATACATCAAGGATTTGAAACTGCGCGACAAGGAGGTGGAGAAGCGAGTCACGATCCGCCACCTGCTCACGCACACCGGCGGCTGGGTGGGAGATTACTTCAACGATTTCGGCAACGGCGATGACGCGCTGGCAAGGATGGTGAAGGACATTGCAAAACTCCCGCAGATTCAGCCGCTTGGAAAAATCTGGTCTTACAACAACACAGGCTTCAACATCGCGTCGCGTGTGATCGAAGTTGTCACCGGCAAAACCCTTGAACGCGCGATAAAGGAAATGATTTTCGAGCCGCTTGGTTTGAAGATGAGTTTCTTTTATCCGGATGATATTTTTATCACCCATCGTTTTGTGGCGGGACATTACAACAAAGGCAGAAAGACGTTCGTCTCGCGTCCCTGGGCAATTGGCCGCGCAGGGAATGGCGTGGGCGGCGTGGTCAGCACCGTGAAAGACCTGCTTGCGTATGCGCGCTTTCACATGGGGAACGGGGATCGCATCATCAAACGCAAAACGCTCGAGGCTATGCGAGTCCCGCAAGTGGACGCAGGCGGGCGCGGCAAAATGGGCATCACCTGGTTCATCGGCGGGACGGGACCGCTCACCCGCTATAGTCACGGCGGCGCAACCAATGGACAGCAGGCGATATTGATGTTCATCCCGGAAAAGGATTTCGCCCTGGCCGCGCTCACCAACAGCGACGACGGCGGCATCTTGAACAACATATTGATCAGTCTCGCCTTGAAAGTCTACTTCGACATAAAGGTGGCTGTCCCGCAACCTGTCAAAGTCGGCGCGGATGAGTTAAAGGAGTATGCAGGTTCCTATCGCATCGGCACCGAGGCATTCGATTTGAAAGTCAAAAATGGGATGTTGATTTATCACCACATCCCCCTCGGCGGCTTCCCAAAGCCGGATAGCCCTCCCAGCCCGGCCATGCCTCCCATGAGGGTTGCCTTTTTCAAAAGGGATTGGGTCATGGTACTGGACGAACCGTTGAAGAACGGCATTGGCGATTTCATTCGTGACGAAAAAGGGCGCGTGCAATTCTTCCGCATTGGCGGGCGCGCTCATAAAAAAATCAAGGCTCTTCCGTCTCTGACGGGAAAACCCCTACCACGAAGGGTCACAAAGGCACACAAAGGATGTTTTTAGGTTTTTTTCCTTCGTGACCCTTTGTCTCCTTTGTGGTCAAGAAAAAGACTCCCGTTAAAAACGGTAGAACCAAAAACAAATAACGAGGAACCATCATGAAACAAATTGTGGCGTTGTCTCTTTTGGCGGGGTTCATTATTTCATCTTGTAACGTGCCCGGCGAGGCGACGCCGAATGCGCAAATCGGAACAGCCGCCGCTTTGACCGTGCAGGCGGTGATCAACGATGTCACGCCTTTGGCGAGCCCGACAGCGGAGGGAGGACAGGGTTCCATCGAAGTCGTGCAACCCACGCCGACCTTCATCCAGCCTGTGGCAAGCGTCGGTGACGTGGTCAATTGCCGAAGCGGCCCCGGGAAAAATTACGAGCGGGTCACGCAAATCCAGCCGGGCGAATCGGTGAATATCATCGGCTTCTTCCCGCCCAATTACTGGGTTGTTTCCACAAAAGATGGAGAGTGCTGGCTCTCGGGAGAATTTGCAACGCCAGTGGGCAGTTTCGCCGCTGTGCCAACCGTCACTGCGCCACCCACGCCGGAAGGCGGAGGACCCGAAGAGCCGACGTGGCCCAAAACCGGCTGGACATTCTACTGTTAC
>JBBIUO010000228.1:0-6875 GCA_037440205.1 Chloroflexota bacterium | reverse complement strand
GGCCCGATTTACGTCCGATCTTGAAAGGCATTGATTGGGCGATCATCGGTAGCGTCGCCACACGCGCCTACATGCCTGAGCGTATGACGAAAGACCTGGATATCCTTGTTCATCAAGAAGATGGCGAGACTGCGGTTAAAAAACTTGAACAGGCGGGGTATCGCATCGTTTCCCGCCTGGCTGTTCCGGGATATTTAATGCTTTCGCCGGATGGAACAGAATTGAATGTACTCTTTGGCAATTACCCCTGGCTCAAAGAAGCATTGGATCATCCGGGGTATGATCCCGCAGGCTATCCTGTCGTTAAGTTGCCCTATCTTATTATCCTAAAAATGGCCGCTCAGCGCACTCGCGATTTTGGAGACTTAGGCACGCTGCTTGGCTGGGCTTCCGACGCCGACCTGGATGAAGTGCGCGCGGTGATGAAACGATATGTCCCGGAAGATTTGGAAGACCTGGAATCTTTCATTTTCATCGGAAAGAAGGAACAGGAATTCCCGCCATCGGATGAAACGGGCGGCGGGAAGGAATAGCAGGTATCCGAATTCCTGCCCACAGGGCATGTCAATTTGATATTGGCCGTCAGCGCAACTGCATTCCCTGGTCCTGAAACAAAAGGGGATGCCCCATCACACTGCGTCCAGGGCCCGGGCGCGCCGCAATAATTGCACGAACACTGTCCGCAAGTAGCATGGCAATTACCAGTCGTCACGTTACACCAGTAAGTGTTACCCGTGTCCGGACAGGTACAGGAGTTTTTGCACTCATCATCACTATAACAGCCTTTAACTGTCACACCACTTAGCAAATACAGGAGCGAGAAAAATATAAAAACAAAAACTTTAAAGATTGTATTGGTTGCCGGCCTCATGTAATTTATTATCAGTACTTCACGAAAGCGCGTAATTGGCGTTCTCTAACGCCTAATTTGCGCCAGAGAGCGCAAACTACGCGAGGTTTTCGTGATCTACTGATTATTGCACATTTACCGCAAATTGACACGGGTATTTTTGAAAATGAAGCACTACTTTAAACCTAATCAGCGCGCTCCTCGTTAATTGTTTCATTAACACTCAAGACCCACAGACTTTCCAATTCGTCCGGTATCCTTCCGTTTTTTAGCCAATCATTTATCAGGGCTATTATCCTTTCGTTATCCACTTCTCCGGCCTCGTTCAAAAAACCGAATTTTTCATAAAACAGCAAATGATCTTTAAACCTGGCGTGCCTTCGGATAAAATCATCTGCCATGTCTCTGGGATGTGGTAATTTAAAAACCCCTTCTCTATTTAACCAAGTATAATTCTTTGCTCCTTTCAGAACCTCGTTCATGGCATTATAACCATTCAGATCATGGCCGCTACCATCTACAATATTAAATTCCTGCATGTGGCCGGGGTCTGACGGATCGTAAACCTGCTGGGCAACTATAAGGGTAAAATACTCCCTGCCTTCCTCTTCGTTCGGTTTAAGAACTTTGTAATTAACGATCCTGAAAGGGGACCTGCCCAGTTCCGCCTTCGGCAACAGGCCAAACGGGTTTCCGGCTTGAAAATCGGGGTCGGGATTAATGGCATCGTAATCCGTATAATTTTTAATAATCTTACCCGGGTCGGGATAATAAATATCCTCGGGAAAAGGCCTGAGGAACGCCTTCTCTGCGGCAATCCAATCAAAGTGATCCTGTCACCTGTCTCCTATTACAACCGGCGATTCGCCCCTCAATCTTTGCTCGCTCGTTACAATTACTTCGCTTTCCGTAAACCAGCATCCTTCCAGGTCTTCGGCGGTAATATCCGGTCCAAATGCGGCGAGGGTATTCCCCTCCCCGTCCGAAAATTTAAGCACTCCTTCATCCGTCAGGGAAAGCCTGTCGGCGGCCTCTTTGAGAGGAATATCAAACTGCTGTTCCGGCTGGTCTCCTATCTGAATGTGCAAAGCCTCCCCATCCTCGTCAAACCAGGCGCCGGGAACATCAGCGCTCCCGACTTTTAGTATCCACATGCTGTCTTCATGACTCACATTTATGCCCCCAGCGTCCAAGGCGTTAAAAGCCTGGTGCAGGGCGTCGGGAGTCGAGGTTAGCGTCGGGGTTAAAGTCGGCGTCGGTTCGGGGGTGGAAGTAGCGGTGGGAATGATCGCCGTCGGAGTGACGCTTGGGGTGGGAGCCGTCCTGGCGCAGGCGGTCAGGAGCAGGAACAAAAGGCAAATCGTCTTTTTCATGACGCCTCCGATTAGGTTACTCACCTTACGCGATTTCACCGTAGGGGCGACCCGCCCAAGCTAAACCGAATGTCAATCTTGAAGAAAGGGTCGCCCTGACTGCTTACCCAATCCCTAATTTACGTCGCACAAATTTACGAACTCTTTCAGCCGCGTCAAATGCCAATTCCGCGAGTTCCACCGAAGCGCTCGCGCCCGGATACCGTATGGCAACTGCGTAATCTTCCAAACTTTCCAGATCCATCTCAAGTTTTCCGAAGTCTTTGTCAACCTGAGCGCATAAACCAACGAGGGGCAAAAGGTCATGTTTACGCTCAAAACGAATTCCATATTCCTGCAAAAAAGCCTTCAAGTATTTCTCAGCGCACTGCTGGCAATGAAAGGAGGCCGTGCTTGCCATGGGGACTTCCACCGTATGTAAAAGCGAATCGGCGCTGTAGAAATCTTCTTCGGCCTTGAAAACCCATTCAGCGGTTACTTCGTTCATACAGGGTCTTCCCTTTTTCTGTTATATCAATCAGAAACCAATCATACAGTTTCTTACGTCTTTCAATCGCCTCTCTCGAACGGACAACAACGTCCACATGGAAGGTTAGTTTGGGAAGCGATTTCATCACTTCAAGAGACGTTTCCAGTTCCCCCTTCGGCGTATCCATCACCACCAGCACATCCACATCGCTCCAGGCCGTTGGCCTGCCATACGCGTGCGAGCCGAAAAGGATAATCTGTTCGGGATTGAATTTTTCAGCGATATGTCTCGCAATCGCGCGAATCGTTTTCATCGGAATGCGCTTGCGTTCACCAAGCGGGGGGACTTGAAATACTGTCTGCGCGGCCATGTTTGAATTATACGCCAATGTTACGGCGGTTACCCATGCCCTATTTTTTTATCCAGCGAAGAATCACATTCAACACAATCGTCAAAATCACCGAAACCAAAATCGAACTCGTGATGGGGAAATAGAACGAGCCATGCTCCCCTTCGATGCGGAGGTCACCGGGCAGGTGTCCCAGCGGAATGCCGAATTTGGCCGCAAGGAACATCCCGCCGCCGAGAAGGAAGAGGATGATTCCGCCGATCATGAGGTAACGGGCGAGGGATTCCATGCTAATTTACTTTTGCCTCGCTAAGCAACTGATATTGTTCTTCCAGAAATCGCAGGGTATTAAGTTCCATGTTCCACTCTATGGTTTCAACTGTTTCTTCAATTTCCCCATCCTGCAATTTCTTTTCAAAGTCAACTGAGGGGATACCAGTGCGATCCTCGAATTCAAGCACTCGTTCCCTTGTTCGTCGAATGCCATGTTGCAAAGCCTTTAATTGATTTCGAATGGCTATTTCCAGCAAAGGTTTGAGGGATTCGCTGGCGCTTGTTTTAATTACGACTTCCTGCAACATCCATCATCCTTTCTTCAATAATCAGCAGTTGCTCGTAGTAGCGACTTCAGTCGCTTTTTACCCAAACGACTGAAGTCGTTACTACGTTTTACAAAAGTCTCGGCTGGCCTTCCTCGGTGTAGGCGTATCCCAAATGCTCATACGCGGATTTGGTGGCGATGCGTCCTTGCGGGGTGCGATCCAGGAAACCGAGTTGAAGCAGGTACGGTTCGACCACATCCATGATCGTATCCTGCTCTTCGCTGATGGAGGCGGCAATGGTGTTCAAGCCGACAGGCCCACCGCCATATTTTTCGATAATGGTTTTGAGCACGCGGCGATCCACATCGTCGAGGCCGAGAGGATCAACCTGCAACAAGTCCAAGGCTTCCTTCGCGACGTTTTGGGTGATGACTCCATCCGCGCGAACCTGGGCATAGTCACGTACGCGGCGGAGCAGGCGCAAGGCAATGCGCGGAGTGCCGCGAGCGCGGCGCGCCATTTCCACGATGCCGTCCTTGGCAGTTTCCACTTTCAACATCCCGGCGGCGCGGGAGATGATCTTCTTCATCGCCTCGATGTCGTAATAATCCAGGCGATACACCGCGCCGAAACGCGCGCGCAACGGAGCCGTGACCAAAGCCAGTCTCGTCGTTGCGCCGACCACTGTAAATCTTGGAAGTTTCAATCGAATGGAACGGGCGGACGGCCCTTTGCCGATCACAATATCCAGGGCAAAATCTTCCATCGCGGGGTAAAGCACTTCCTCCACCGCCCTGCCGAGGCGATGAACCTCGTCAATAAATAAGACATCGCCCGCACGCAAATTGGTGAGGATGGCGGCAAGGTCGCCTGCGCGCTCGATGGCAGGTCCCGCCGTCACTTTCACATTGACTCCCATTTCATTTCCCAGCACGTGCGCGAGCGTGGTCTTGCCCAAACCGGGCGGCCCATAAAAAAGAACATGATCCAATGCCTCACCGCGTCCGCGCGCGGCATCAATGAGAATGGACAGGTTTTCCTTGACTTGATCCTGGCCGATCAAATCGCCCAGTTTTTGCGGACGCAGGGCATTGTCCACGCGGTCATCGGGTTTGGATTCGGGGTCAAGGGCTCGCCCTGAGCGTGTCGAAGGGGAGGGAGATTTTGTCATGGGGAGATTATACCCTGCGGGTAGAGTCTATCCATAAACCGCAGACCAACTATCGGTTAAGAAGGAAGCGGTTATTTCGTCAGCAGTTTATAAAAATATTCGATATGCCGTTCCGCAAATTCAACGATGACCACATCGGGTTTTTCCCTTTCAATCAAATCAATGTAATCTGCAAGCGTGGACGTGCCGTAATGCAGTGAAAACGTTTTGCTGAAATACGGCTCGATGAGTTGGTTGAGGCATTCGTTGTAAAACGAATCGTGCAGGATGACGGCGGTGGGCAAATCCTCGTTTGAATTGATCGAAACGCGCATCTGCTTGTTTTCGGCGAACGGCGCGGGCATCAATTCAAGATCAACGGCGAATTTTGGAGTCAGCGTCACGGTTTCTTCCTGAAGGTCAAGCCCCATTGTTTTTGTAATATCCAGCGAGGAATCGATGGCCGTTCCAATTTCGTAATCGGATAAAGGGCGCGGTCGCACTTCGGGACGGCTGATTGACATGATCTCAGCCGAAGCATGGTACGCCCCAAGACAATTCCAATGCGCGTCGGACTTGTAATAGATTTGCTCCGACTGGCTGGCTTCGATGAAGGCGGGACGCAAATCCATGACCTGGACATCGGTATGTTCTCGCATGTACGCCATGAGTTGATCCAGCCGCGACGTTTCGCCAATGACGGGAATTTGAGCGGGCATGTATTGAGGGTAGATCGTATTTTTATCGGGAGGAATGACGACCAGCATGGTTCCGCCATTTCGAGCGGCGGCTTCGTTCAACAAAGTGAGAATGCCTTCGAGTTCCTTCAAAACCTTTTTGCTGATCGGCGATGTTTTTTGATAATCGTGAATGCTGAAATCGCCCGAATAGAACAGCCAGCGATCCCTGCCCACGATTCCCTCGTTGAAGACGCTATCGCCAAGCCGATAACGAAGTCCGTTGAATTGGCCGATCAATGTCTTTCGCCACAAAAAATGATCCAAAATCGTGTTCACCGTCAACGATGGGCCGAGGAGTTGAACCAGCAAAACGGCAAGGAAAACAGTGACGAATATTTTTGAGTAGGTTTTATTCCAGATTGGTTCTTGCATCACACGCTCTCCCAAAACAGAGGGTGCGTCGCACCAGACGGGTTGGATTTTCTTCCCGAACAGGAACAATCCAATCGTTTGAATCCGTCTCGTCGAGTAAGGTACGACGCACTTGCGCAGGGCGAATTAAAACGTTCCATAGATCCCCGGCCTGAAGGAAGCGCTCACAGCGGAGGCGACTGCCGCCCAAAATATAAAAACCATTCCCAGGTCATACGCCAGTTGAAAGGAAAATCGCAAAGCGGGTTTGTCCGCGGAAATGGAATCCACTTTGCTTTGAATCCAACTCCCCAGCGGAAGCGAAAGCAGGATGGCGGCAACGAAGGCAAGGACAAAAGTCGGCTCGATGAACGGCAAAGGGCTGGTCAGTTCAAAGGGAATCGGCTTCAATCCGCTGGCGCTCCCTGCGAGGCGGCGCAGGAAATCGAGGGCGAAATCGGGCGTGGGCGAACGGAAGAACACCCAGCCGGTGAGAATCACACCCAGCGCGTACACATGCTGAACAGGCGCCCAGAAGGTGCGGAGTTTTTTTCCGAGAACGGTGGATTCAAAGACCAAAGCCATTCCATGAATCAAGCCCCAGATGAGAAAATTCCGGGTGAGGCCGTGCCACAGACCGGTCAACGCAAAGACGATGAGGATGTTGAGCGGCTGGCCGATCCATTTCAGGCGGCGTCTTTCGAGCGGATAGAACACAAAGTCGCGGAACCACGAGGAAAGGGAAATGTGCCAGCGCCGCCAGAAGTCGCTGATGTTTTTGGAAATATAGGGAAAGTTGAAATTCTCTAAAAAACGGAATCCCATCATGCGCCCGAGGCCAATCGCCATGTCGGTGTGACCGGAGAAATCGAAATACAGTTGAAGCGAATAACTGACGATGACCAGCCAGGCCATCGCAGGGGCGATATCCGGTGACGGAAGTTTGAAGATCGGAACGACGGCTTTTGCAAGCGTGTCGGCAATCAATGCCTTTTTTGCAAATCCGCGAATAAAGCGGCGGAGTCCATCCGCCACATCCGCCGGGGCGATC
>JBBIUO010000227.1:0-6912 GCA_037440205.1 Chloroflexota bacterium | reverse complement strand
CTTGCGAATCGTCACCGGAGCGGTGAGTCGGTACTCGAACAGATCGCCCAGCTCACGTCCCGCGGCCGCGGGCGTCACCGAGCTCATCATGACGGCCTGGGCGGAGGCGCCCCGCTCAGGCCGTTCCCCGGCGGCCAAGGCCATGACGGTCCGCCCGCTCTTGGCGAACCCCGGGGCCGGGGGCGGCGGCGCCGCGACGCTGTCCATGGCTGCCGCGTGCACGACGGGTTGCACGGCCTGGTCTTCGGGCAGATCGGCCTCCGGACGCGAGCGGTATTTCGGCTCGTAAAGCTTGCTGACAAAGGAGACGGGCCGGCCGGACACCAGCGCCAGTTGCACCTTGGTCCAATCCTCGCCGGTGGTGTTGTCCACGATCGCCCACCCCTCGAGCACCGCGTCCCCCGCGGCGGAAAAGATGAGCCGGTAGCTGGACTTCCACACCGGGGTCGGAATCATGTAGCTGGCCGTCAGCCGGCGCGACGGCGCGTCAAGCGAATCGATGTAGACGCTCCGCTTGTCCCTGGTCCGCGCGCCGATGGCGGTCGCCAGGTAGTCCTTGAGCTGCCGGGCCAGCCCCGGGTCGGCCAGGTGGAAGGCGCTGGCCGCGCCCAGGTCGTAGGTGCGGATCTCGCCCGCATCGGTCAGCAACGTGACCTGCTCGCGCTCGGGCAGTTGCTGAGTGCCCGGCAGCAGGCGCGCGCTCACGATGGCGCCCGCCGCCTGCTGGGTCCCGAGATTGAGTTCGAGGCGCGCCCCCTTCACCTGATCGCCCTCTCCGTGCTGATCTTCTTCTATAACTTCTTCACCAGCATCAAGAACGGCGAAAAAGCCGACGGCAACGTATGGAACTCCCGCTCGCCGGAGTGGCAGGTTCCTTCCCCCATGCCTGTGCACAATTACGACCAGCCCTTTGAAGTTGTCGGCGAACCGTATGATTATGGTTTGGAGGGCTCGAAATATATTCAATTTACTACGCCTGAATCAGGCAAACATCAATAATGGGGAGGAGCAACATGTCACACACACAATCCAAATCCGCCGCCTTCGCCCAGGGCGTGGTGGTCTTCATCTACCTTGCCATTCTGACCGCGCTGGAATATTTCGTTGCCATTACCTTTGACGCGGTTCCCATCCTTGTAGTGGTGGCTGTCATCAAGGCGGCCCTCGTCGTGTACTATTACATGCACATCTACAGACTCAACGAGGAAAGCGAAGGGGATGAGCATTCCTACGATTACAAGACCGGCACGAACCGCATCGGCTTATGGCTCTTCCTGCTTTCCGATGGCTTCGTGTTTGCAGGACTGATGACCGCCCGCATCAACCTGCTCGGGCTCACCCGACCGCACCTCAACCAGCTTCTGGGATTGGGCGTTACATCGGTGCTGTTGCTTTCCTCCTTCTTCATGAATCGCGGCGAGACGGCGATGGCTCATGGCGACAAGAAGAGCTTCATGACGAACACCCTGATCACGTTTGCGCTGGGGCTGGCCTTTTTGCTCGGCGTGGTTTTTGTGGAATGGCGCCTTGCCGCCGAGGAGGGACTGACCGCCAGTTTCGGCAACCCCTCTGCCGGCCCAATGGGCGCGGTCTTCTACATGATGACAGGAATGCACGCCTTCCACGTGTTGACCGGCCTGATATTTTTGTACATCGTTTGGAATAACGCCCGCAAGGGAATCTATTCCGAGGAAAAGCATTGGGGCGTGGAAGCCGCCGCGGTCTACTGGCATTTCGTCGACCTGGTGTGGATTTTCTTCTACCCCGCGCTATACTTGATCGGCAAACTTGTAAACTGAAAAATGACCGCCGCCGACGAAGGCGGCGGTTTTTTGTTGGCAAATTTTCACGGAATTTGATATAAGCATAACCGCTGTTTGTTTCCGTTTGGAGCATATTTTCATGGATAAGAAAATCACCCTGGTCGGCCTCGTTTCCCTGGCTGTTGTGGCGCTGGCAATTCTCCTGAACATGGTTCTTTTTAAACCAGCCAGTTTTCGAGGGACGGCGTACGCGGATCCCCTTGTCTCAGCCCCGGACTTCACCCTCAAAGATGCCCAGGGCGGCGACTTTCGATTACAAGCTCATCATGACAAAATTGTGTTGTTGTTCTTTGGCTACACTTACTGTCCCGATGTCTGTCCGACCACATTGGCCGAGTTAAAGCAGGCGGTGGAAGAACTGGGAGACAATGCCGGTAACGTGCAGGTCGTTTTTGTGTCGGTGGACCCGGGGCGCGATACCTCCGGGGAAATGCAAAAATACGTCGAGCGTTTTTCCCCGTCCTTTATCGGGTTGAGCGGTTCGGAGGAGGAACTCGCGCCGATTTGGAACGATTACGGTGTTTTCCGGGAGGTGGTCGGTGACGCCTCTGGAACGGACTATATTGTCAATCATACGGCGCGGGTGATCCTGATTGACCAGAACGGAAATATGCGCCTCTCGTATGGCTTTCAAACCCCGCCGGAAGATATTGCCCACGATATTGAAATCCTATTAAAGCAATAACCATGCAAAAGAACGCGCTCGTAAAACGCATTGCCATTTCCATGCTCGTTGGGCTTGTCGTCGGCCTGTTGTTGAGCGAACTGACATTTTTATTCCTCGGGGAAACCGCGCGCGAACCGAAGGCGATTGTGATCACCATCCCCGCGGGAACCGCCGAACTTGTAGCGCGCGGCGAAACGCCTCCAACCCTTCCCGCCGACATGACCTTTGTGGTCGGTGATGTGCTCATCATCAAGAACGAGGATTCCGTTGATCACCAACTCGGTCCGTTGTGGATTCCCGCTGGAACATCGGGACACCTCGCGCTTGGGCAGGCCGAAAGCCTGGCGTACGAATGTTCCTTCCAGCCTGGAAATTATGTCGGGTTGGATGTCCGCGAGCCGCTCACCATCTGGACCCGTATCTATGGCATCCTCTTCGCGGGGATTCCGATGGGAATGTTGATCGCCCTGTATGCTTCCATCATGCCTGCAAGGAACCGCGCCAAAAATGATTCTGCGAAAAATGTTCAGCCGTAAGTGGCTGGTTACGACCCTGCTTGTTTTTCTCGGGACGGCGGTTTGCATTCGCCTCGGCATCTGGCAGTTGGATCGCCTGGAACAGCGCCGCGCCTTCAATGCCCAGGTCGAATCCATGCGAGCGGCGGAGATGCTGAATTTGAATGAGAACACGCCGGAGGATATCGCCTCGATGGAATGGCGCAAAGTGACGGTGACCGGGGAATATGATTTTGCGAATCAGGTTGCGCTAAGGAATCAATACAACGGCGATCAATACGGATATCACCTCATCACCCCGCTTCATTACAACGGGACGGTTGTTTTGGTGGACCGGGGCTGGATTCCCGCCGACGGAAATTCCGCACCGGAGAATTGGCGGCAATACGACGAGCCGGGCCCGGTCACTGTCACGGGGCAGATTCGGCTGGGGCAGGGCAAACCAGCCGTCGGCGGAATCGCAGATGCGCTGCCTGCGGACGGAGGAAAACTCGAAGTGTGGAACAACCTCGACGTGAAGAAAATGTCCGGGCAGAGTCCTTATCCAATCCTCGATGTGTTCATCCAGCCGAATGCCGGGGAAGGGGATGTCACGCCGCCCATTCCATACCAGCCAATAATTGAATTGACGGAAGGCTCGCATTTCGGTTATGCTTTGCAGTGGTTTGCGTTTGCGGCCATTTTGTTTTTTGGATACCCATTCTCAGTAGATCACGAAAACCTCGCGTAGTTTGCGCTCTCTGGCGCAAATTAGGCGTTAGAGAACGCCAATTACGCGCTTTCGTGAAGTACTGATTCTATTTGCGAAAACAGGAATAGTGAGCATGAAGTATTCTCTTCGTTCGTCCTTTGCGCGTCTGACCCTGACCTTGTTTGCCGTGGTCTTCCTGCTGACGATTGTCGGGCGCATTGTAACAGTCACGGGGGCGTGGGCGTTTTGCCTCGGCTGGCCGCTCTGTGTGCCATCGAAACCGCTGGGGTATTTGAAACTTGCTCACCTCGTTTTGGTGGGGGTGGCGATGGTGTTGATGATTTTCGTATTGCGAAAAGCGTGGCGCGAACAGCGCGGACAGATGTTGCTCCTGCCGCTGACAACCGTGACGGGCGTTTTGTTTTTTGGGCAGGCGTTTATCGGCGCCATCGAAGTGACGCGGGCCTATCCCACGCACCTCGTTGTGTTGCACGCGCTGACGGCGATTGCCTTGTGGATTTCGCTGAGTTCCCTGGTCTATCTTTCCGGCGCGCTTGCGATTGATGCGAATGAAGTTGTGAAACTTGATTACCGCCGGCGGGCGAAGGATTTTTTCATTCTTTCCAAGCCTGTCATTGTATTGCTGCTGCTGGTGACCACCTACGGCGGGTTGGTGGCCGGTGGGAAGGCCTGGCCCTCCGCCTCGCTCACGTTTTGGACGTTGCTGGGCGGCGCGCTGGCGGCGGCGGGTTCGAGCGCGTTGAATCAATATATTGACCGCGAGTTGGATAAGAACATGCAGCGCACGTCGAAGCGTCCGTTGGCCGATGGGCGATTGACTCCTGCCGAGGGACTTTCGTATGGGCTGGCGTTGTGCCTGGTTAGTTATTACGTGATGGCGGGGTATGTGAATTTACTTGCGGCCCTGCTGTCGTTGACGGGCATTTTCTATTATGTGTTCTTTTACAGCGTGTGGCTAAAGAAGGCGACGGTGCAAAATATCGTCATTGGCGGCGGCGCGGGGGCGATCCCGCCGATGGTGGGTTGGGCGGCGGCGACGGGGAATCTGGGTCTCGCGGCGTGGCTTTTGTTTGCCATCATCTTTATGTGGACTCCGCCTCATTTCTGGGCGCTGGCGATTGTCCGCATGAAGGATTATGAACGGGCGGGCGTACCGATGCTCCCGGTGGTGGAAGGGGAGGAGAAGACCCGCAGGCAGATTTTGATCTACACCGTGGAGTTGATCGCGGTGACGCTTCTTCTTCCAATCTTCAATCTGGCCGGCACCATTTATCTTGTCTCTGCGCTGGTGCTGGGCGCTTTTCTGCTTTACGCGGCGTGGAAGGTGTGGAAGGTGGGCGGCAACAAGGTGGCATGGACGATGTATCGCTGGTCGAGCATGTACCTGGCGTTCATTTTTCTGGCAATCATGATAGATGCGGTGATGTAAAGAAGACGGGTTCCTCCGGGATCGCGGGGGAACTTTTGTTTATGGCTTTTTCACGTAAAGATAGACCCTGAGGTCGTCCCATTCTTCGATGGCTTCGAGAATGAAGTGTTCATCAAGATATTCGAGATGCGGGTGGGTTCTGTAGCCTTTCGATGTGTATTCGTCCAGGGACTGTTGGTAGATGATGAACCATACGCGTCCCGCGTTTTCGGAGGCGGTCTCGATGCTTTCCGACTCGTTCACGTTCAGGATTTTCCTCGTTGCGGGGGCGAGCGTGTCCACACTGCTTTCGGGGGGGTCAATAATAAAGACCTGTGCCAGTTCCCGGTCAAAGTAGAACGAGGGCAGGTAGGAGAGTTTGCTCGAGTGGATGATGGCATCCCCTTCCTCCCATCTGCTTTGAATGCTTTCATTGAGTTCGCGATACGGGCCGTAGGGAAATCCCTTGTAGGTGACGTGCTGATACAGCCCGATCGTGGCGGCGATTCCGATGAGCAAAAAAATAAAAGATTGAACCGGGCGCGGCGTTTTGGTCTGGGTAAATGCCCACGCCAGCCAGATGCAAAACACGGCATGCGAAGGCAGGAGTGCCCGCTCGATATAGACGGGGACGGATTGCGAGATCAGCCAGAGCAGAAGCGGCGGAACAAATGCGAGATACGCCAACCATAGCGCCTTGTTTGTATTGGCGGAATCCCGTTTTCTTGCGACGATCGTTTGAAAGACGGCAAGCGCAACCACCAAAACGCCGATCAACAGGCCGGGGAAAAGCAATGCGCCGGGTAAAGGCAGGTGGGGAAGGTAAAACAAAATCAAGGTGAAAATTTTTTCCACGCCCGGGCGTTCCACCCAATAAAACGATTGCACCTTTGAAAATTGCGCAGGAAGATGAATGAGCCACGGAAGATACAGCAGGATGGCAAGAAACGCGGCGAGCGCAACAGATTTGAATGTCTTCCAATCCCGTTGAATTAACGGAGTCAATGCCAGAGGGATAAGATAAACGGCGGCGAGGTGATGCGTATACTGCGCCAGCGCGCTTGCTGCTCCAAATAACAGCCACCATTTCCAATTCCCATCGCGTCCGCGCAAAAATGAATAGGCGGCTGTCAACAGCCAGAGCGACAGGAGCGCGTACATGCGTACCTCCTGCGCAAAATGCACTTGAAAAGGCAGGACGGCGAACAACAGCGCCGCTGTCCACGCGGTTGATTCATCGAACAACTCGCGCGCAATTCGATGAACCAGCGCGAGGGATGCAAGACTGATAAAAATGGACAATAACCTTGCCGCAATCACAGACCCGCCGAAGATTTTTATCCATGCCCAGAGCAGGGTGTAGTATCCGAGCGGGTGAATATCCGCCGCGCCTGCCCCGGTTTGGCTGAGCGTGCCGTAGAGCATCGCACCCAACCCTTTTTCGGAGAACAGCATTGAAAACGCCTCGTCATACCAAATGGGGCGCGATGCGATTCCCAACAGACGAAGGGCAAAGGCAACGAGAAAGACAAGAACGAATTTCGCCTTCCGACTTTGAAACAATCTGATCATTTCACTCGGTATATTTTCACAGAATCGGATGAGTAAACCAGGGCAAAAGCCCCGTCGTTGTTCAGTGAATCGCTCAACGGGCAACGCCCTCCTGGCACAGACAGCAGGATGTAATCATATTCACCTGCGAGTTGATTTTGCAACGCGCGAATACATTCCACGCCGGAGTCAATGCATTGTTGAATCCTCGCGATCACATCATATTGACTGACATA
>JBBIUO010000226.1:0-6920 GCA_037440205.1 Chloroflexota bacterium | reverse complement strand
GATCGTGATCTCGCCGCGTCCTTCAATGTTGGGCGGGCGGGATTCCAGGGTAACCACATGCTCCTGGCGCAGCTGCAACTCCGCCGCGTTTTCAATCGTGATGATGCGTTCATCATCGGGTATGAAACTCGAAAGCACATTCAATAGGGTGGTTTTGCCGGAGCCTGTGCCGCCGGAAATGACAATATTCAGCCGCGCCTCCACACAAGCCTTCAAAAATTGCATGGCCTCATTGGAAATCGAGCCAAACTGAATCATCTGTTCGATGGTGATTGGATTTTTTGAAAACTTGCGGATGGTCAAAACAGGGCCGATCAATGAGATCGGCGGGATGACCGCATTCACACGAGAACCGTCCGGAAGGCGCGCATCCACATACGGGCTGGACTCGTCAATACGGCGGCCCAGCGGAGCGACAATGCGGTCAATGATACGCATGACGTGCTCGTTGCTCTCAAACGTGACAGGGACACGGTGAAGTTTACCCTTACGCTCGATGTAGATATTTTTCGGGCCGTTTACCATGATTTCAGTAATGGTGTCATCTTCCAGTAATGCCTGCAACGGCCCCAGGCCAAGGATTTCAGCCGCAATTTGCTCGAACAAACGCGCCCGTTCGGGTCGTGAGAGAACGATGTTCTCCTCGGTGAGAATCTGCTCGAACAGACCCTGAATGGTACGCCTGACTTCGTCCGTCCTTGAAACATCCATGGACGGGTCAATCTCGGCAAGCAGTTTGTTTTGAACGCGGGTTTTTAAATCGAAATAGGAACCGGCCTGCGGCGATGTGATCGGTGCGCTTACACGCCTCGCCTGCAATGACGCTAATCGGGAACTATCGCCTCCACCCTCCCCGGAGCCGGATTGCCCCCCTCCGGCAGGCGGCTTGGTTGGAGTTGGAGATGCAGATGGCGCGCCGCCACTCTGCTGCCCACCACTTTGACCTTGCTCAATACGCCGAAGCAACGACATGTTAATTCTCCTTACCGTCTATCAGACATTTCAGTTTCAGACTCTAAAGTGATTAAACGGCCTCGAACAGCCTCAGCCAGGGAAAAGATGCCGCGTCCGATGGGCTGGGATTTATTATCCAGCATGAATGGGACACCCCGATTGACAGCTGTGATGGCGATCTTCTCGTCCAACGGAATTGTAACAGATACTTCATGCTTGAGATTTTCACTCACCCGTTCCGGGGTGATCGAAATCCGTTTGTCATACCGGTTCATGGTGAAGATTACGCGATCTTTGCTGATCCCCATGGTTTGCAGGAGATCGAGAAACAGCCGCGCATTCTTGATGGACGGAATCTCCTGCGTGGTCACAAGGACGATCACATCACTCGCGTCGAACACGGACAAAACCACGTCCGACAGAATATGGGAAGTATCAATCACCACATAGGCGTACATTCGCTGTAAGTATTGAACCACTTTTGTAAACTGGTCTGCGGATATTTTTTCCGCAAACTCCGGGCGCTGGGGGGCGGTGAGGATTCGCACCCCGGAGGCTCCGTGATTGATCAATATTTCGTCCACTACTTCCGGTTCCAGTTCGTCAACGCGCGGGGCAAGTTCGATGATTGCATTCTTGCCCGGTTCATTGACAAAAATAGCCACATCACCGAATTGTAAATTCGCATCCACAAGCGCCGCGCGGGTGTCTTCATTATTCAAGGCAATCGCCAGATTCACTGCAAGGGTGGTGCACCCGGTGCCCCCCTTGGGGCTGTAAATGGTTATGATCTTGCCCCTGTGAGTGGGGGCAAAACTTAGTGCAGAACCGGCGGAGCCGGAGGCCGCGGCAGCCACCAGATTTTGCTGTACATGTTTTGCCCGTTCCACGTGTGCCATTTCCCCCGCGCGGCGGATGGCGGATATTAATTCATCGCCCAGAGGAGGTTTATTCAAAAAATCCCGGGCGCCGGCAAGCATCGCACGGCGCATATAACTCTGGTCGCTCTGCACAGACAAAATCACCACCTGAACGTAGGGTGACTTCTTTCGAACCATTTCTGTGGCGGTGATGCCGTCAATATCCGGCATGTTGATATCCATTAAAACAACATCCGGATCCAGTTCCTGTGCCAGTTGGATGCCTTCCTTCCCAGACCGCGCCGCGCCGACAACGTCAACATCCGTTTCAAACTGTAGCAGTTTGCGAATGTTTTCCCGTGTTTCGGCGATATCATCCACGATGAGTATTCGAATTTTGTCTGCGGCCATATATGATTACGTCCAATCGTTTCGAGGGTGTGTTTTTTGCGTCACTTATACGCCATGTGGTTCCATGATTATTGAAGCGGAGTTGCGGGTGCACACACTGATGATGTACCAAGGTTAAGGTTGCAAAAACTTACCGTGTACGGCTCGAGGGAGTATGGAAGTTTTGCGGGAACAGGTATGTTGTACTGGCTCAGAAGAAACTGTAACGTGGAAGCCTCAGTGGCCTGGCGCAACTGGTCCGTCGGATTTCTTAAAGTCAGGGTTAACTCTGCATCTGTCTTGATCAAATAAGAAAGGGTGACCGAATCCTGCGGCAGGACGATCAAAGTAACATTATCCGGTGGAACGGGTGCGGCTTGTTGAGTCTGCGGGTCTGTGGCTACCGGCGCTGGCGCCGACAGGCTTGCGGCGGGATCGGAGGGGAAGTCTCCAACCTTCATTACAACCACATCCTGTAATAACATCTGGCATACCATCCGCGGGCGCTGGCGTTCAGACGGGATTAGATAATACGGTTGTTGGATTGACGGGTCAAGTTCGAGTCTGCCCTGACTGGCACCACTTGCCGCAACCCCCAAAGACAAAACCGGCACGCCTTCGGCTGTAAACCCTGTGCCGGTCAGGCTGCCGGTTTGATTTGGCAGAGCCGACTGGAATGAAGGATCAATATCAACAAAGAGGAAACAGGCGTTTATATTGACATGGGCTCCGTTATTAACGCCATAGCCTGCCAGCGATAACCGATCAGCAGGGATGGTGATGGCGGTCATTCCAGGCGGAATCAATGATGCCCACTGCGGGCCTGAGATCGGCACAGCCGCTGTTGCGTCGCTCACCATGGCTTGCGTAATCATCACACCCTGATCGAGCGGGTACTTCGCCACTTTACCTACAAGTTCGCCTTGGCGCTCAGGGGTGTAATACACAGCCAAAAGGTTTTCCGGAGCAATGTTTGCCAGGGCAAGCATCTCTGGTTTAATTTCACCTCCCTGGGGAATGGGCTGGGTTGTAATATAAACTTGAGCGTAAACCGGTTGAACAGGGGTGGCAACGGCTGGTCTGAAAAACTGGATGTAGGCCGCAACCGCCACGATCAAACCGATGATGAGTATTAAAACTACAAAAATCAGGGTTCGTCCGCGACGCATAGTTGGTCTCCTCTTTTCACAAAATGGGAACAGAGTGTTTTATAACATAGTCATTATACAAGAAAAATGCCAAAAACATAATTACGAACTCCTGAAGTCCTTCATTAAGTAGGAAAAATTTACCAGCCGGCCTTGTGGGTTACAGGTAAAACGACAGAAGACCTGCCCCGGATAAGATCCTCCTCTGCCGGGCCTGCGACTTGATGAAAAAAAGCCATTCCCTGATATGTTTCCCGGCAGGAAGAAAAAGAACAACATGGCCCGGCCGCCTCCAATATTGTCAGGGCATCGGGTCGTGGAACTCCCGGGAATGGGAAAATTACACTTTTGCCGGGACAGAAAACGATACCCGAGCGCCGGCACCAGCGGCGCTATCTACTTCAAAGTTTCCCCCCAACATTTCAGCGCGTTCGCGGATCAGTTTCAACCCCAGGTTGCTCGATTCCTTCAAAATTTCCGGGGAAAATCCCCTGCCATTATCCTCAACGCTGACGCGAATCATGTCAGCGCCAAGGTCAATTTGAACTTTAATCAAAGTGGCCTGACTGTGGCGCGACGCATTGCCGAGCAATTCCTGCACCGCGCGAAAAATCATGACTTCCAAATAGGGCTCGAGTCGGCGCTCAGTCCCGGTGACGGTCACACTTACGTCAAGCCCGGCCTGCTCTTTAAAGGCTTCCGCATACTTCCGCAGGGTCGGCACGAGGCCGAGATCGTCGAGCATCATCGGGCGCAATTCAAAGATGAAACTACGCACCCGTTGAAACGTTCCCATGGCGGAGGTTTTCAGATTTCCAAGTTCATCCTTTGCCTGCGCCGGGTCCACATCGAGCAGGCGCATGGCGATCTCCGTCTGCAAGATAAAATTCGATAACGCCTGGGCAGGCCCATCGTGCATCTGACGCGAGAGGCGCTGGCGTTCCGCCTCCTGCGCGTTGACGATCATTTCGATCCCCGCCATCTGGCTCTTGGCGCCCGCGGCGGGCGACGCGGAGCCGCCCGCATTGCCGCCGGCGGCGGGACCCGACACGATATTGTCCAGCATCGCTTTATATTTTTCGAGGTGGCTCTTATCGTTTTGGAGTTTCTCCAGCTGGCCGCGCATGACGAAAAGCCTTTGCTGGACATCCAAAGCCGAGTCATAGGACATCTTCAGTTCATCCACCGAGGTGCCCTGTTTTTGCAATTGCTGAAGATGCGAGGTGATCGCGGTGTTTCGCTGTGTGATCTTGGAAAGTTCACCCTGGCTTTGCTCGATCATCAAGGTCACTTCACGAAGCGCACGCTGGGTCTCTTCCAGTTCGTTTTGGAAATCCATTGTATCGGTCATCGCATCACTCCTGAGGGTGGATATTGGCGTCCTTCAAGGTAACCCATCCTCGTTTCAAGGCGTACACAACCGCCTGGGTGCGATCTTCGACGCCAAATTTGCGCAAAATGGCGGTCACATGATTTTTAACGGTCTGGTGGCTGATGCCAAGCAGATTTGCAATTTCCTTGTTGCTCATGCCGCGTACCACGCAGGCGAGTACTTCCATTTCACGGTCGGATAATGGATGGAAGGGGGTGCCAGGCTCGCTGTAAGAACGTCGTGCGCCTTCAATTCGATCCTCGACCCAGAGTTCCAATTCCCGCCGCGTAAAGACGTTGTTGTCGAACACGTATTTGCCCTCTGCAACTTCGCGGATGATCCTCGAAAGGCTTTGCGGTTCGATATCCTTGGAGCAGTATCCGTGCGCGCCCGCAAGCGCCGCATGAATGGCCTGTTCCACATCATCATAGCCGGTCATGAGGATGATGCGCGTGGGCAGTTTATCCTGCGAGGCCTGGTGCGTGATTTGCTGTCCGTTCATGCCGGGCAGATTTACATCCAGCACGGCAATGGTCGGTTTCTTGGTACGGATCAACTCCAGCGCCTCGTCTCCAGTCGCAGACTGGGCAATAATGCGCATATCGGGTTCCAGCGACAAGGCATCCACCACGCCCTGGCGGAACAACGGATGGTCGTCAACGATCAAAAGGGTAATTTGGTTCATCCCAAGCCCGTTCTCTCTTTATATACAGGATTATTTGAACGTTCATATTTTAACCCATTATGGGGTTTTCCACAGATAAACAACCATGTTTTCCTCACCAAATTGCAAGGTAACACTGCTGTTTGTCGTAAATACCTGCCCGGCATTCTCCGTCAGTTTGGGATAAAACCCGGGAAAGGCGATCAGATAATCTGCGCCGCGCCGGTTGAGGTAATCGGCGAGTTTCGATTCATCCCGAATGAACGGGATGACATCGGGCGAGACCAGCCCGGCAAGGTCAATGAGTTCGTGATTGTCAAAATAGCCCAATGCGCCGATGTCGTGTGCGGCGACGAGGGCATCCGGCGGCAGATTGGCAGCGACCCACTTTGCGGTGGCGACCATCTCACTTTCGATCACGGCCACATCCTGCGAGTAGGAGTTTGCCCCGAGGAAAATAAAGGCAAACGCCAGCATGACGATGCTTGCGCGCCAGATCGTCTGTGCAACCCAGTGATGCCGCCCGAACAGTTTTCCTGTATCGAATTCGGCAAAGGCCAGCAAACCAAATAAAAAGAAAATCGGCATGGCGGGCATGATGTAACGTCCGTGCTGGTAGACAGGCAGGCGCAAAATGTACATTCCCAGATACCCGGCGCACCAAATGAGCGATGCAAGACTCCCCCACATTTTCTGTTTGACGCTTTTGACCAGCCAGCCGATCACGCCGGGAATCAATACGAGACTGGGCCCGACCAGCAACTGCAAAGACATTTGTCCAAGCCGCGTAAAGATGGAGAGTTTTTGCCACGAAGCATATTCCGCTTGTTTTGCGTAAAACGTGTTCGGCATGGGCGTGCCGCCGATGGCAAGATTGAACAAAAGATACGGGACGAAAAGGGAACCAAAACCGATCAGGTATTTTGTGATGGCGGTGAGGCGCGAGCGTGTATCCTTTTCATTGAAGAGGATGGTCATCAGGGCGGGACCGAGCAGAGTCAAACCGTCGGGGCGGACCCAAGCCGCTAAACCGGTCAGCAGGCCAAGGGTCAGGTAGCGAGGCGAGTTCGTCATCAGCAAAATGAGGACGGTCGTGAGAATCAATCCATGCAGTAAGGTTTCCATTCCCGACATCGCCGCCCATGCAAAGTGCCATTCAATGGCAAAGAAGATTCCGATCCACGGAAATCGCGGACGATAGGAAGCGACCAGACTGCGAGCCGCCCATTCGCACACAACAGCCAATGCAAAAAGCGTGAGTGCGCCGAGGAAATATGTCCAAATGTATGGCGAGAGGTGGAGGAGAAAACCAATCGAAAGAAGCACCGACCAGAGCGGCGCAGTGGAACCGGCCGAGGGAACGCCGGGACGAAATGCCCATTCGCCGCGCTGCGCGAGGTTGCGGGCGTAGGTTTGATGAATCCATGAATCGTCGAGGGGGAAGCCGATGCCGTAATTGAAACGGCTCGCAAGCAGATAGATGATCGCAATCAGAATGACCGCGCCGGCGATGATCGAAAGGTCGCGCGATG
>JBBIUO010000225.1:0-7057 GCA_037440205.1 Chloroflexota bacterium | reverse complement strand
AGCAATGGGTCGAAACCATAGACTGCCTTCTGACCCAGTTTTTCTGCGCTGATGGAGCCATCTGCAGGTATGTGATCGGGGTTAAAACCTGGTGCGCCCACTGCAGAAGAATTATAACAAGCAGTGTGAAGGCGGGTATCAGTTGGCTTTGAAGGGTCTATAGAGTCAGGCTGTGCAAGATCGGGGATTAGATGGCCAAGTTCGTGTGCAACATTGACGGGTTGTAGAGGTGTCACAAAACTTATAGCTATATATTCATCATTGAATAACAATCCCTCGTTTTGAGAATAAATGTGATGAAAGGGACTAGCCCAACCAACAGACTTATTATAAGTATCTCCAGTCAGAAGGGCAACAATATAGGCTCCACCACGACAGGTAAAATCTCTCATGAGAAACTTGTGCCAAAGTTGATCGAAAACATTCGTATACGATGAATCTTGGTCTATTGGGGAATTAAGTTTAGAATAATATGGACCTATGAATTCAAATCCAGCGATTGGAAGAGTCTTGATAATTTGGTATGCTGCTTTTGTCAGATCATTTATTGTGGAAGATGCCCCTCCATCGTTAGGATGGCGTGTAAGTAGATCAAAGCAAAAAATGGGCACAGGCCCAGGCTCAAAATTCACCACCACTTCACAATCATTGTCGCTGGCAGGGTTGATCGTGTTCTTTTTAGCGCATGTGATGGGATAATTTACCGAATCTATCTTGAACGTGACGTTTCCATCCAGCCAATCTTTAGGTATTTGGAAGTAAAAGCTCTTGTTTAGGTCTTCCCGGGTTGGGCTTCCGGGATAATCAGTAGATCACGAAAACCTCGCGTAGTTTGCGCTCTCTGGCGCAAATTAGGCGTTAGAGAACGCCAATTACGCGCTTTCGTGAAGTACTGATAATCAGTAGATCACGAAAACCTCGCGTAGTTTGCGCTCTCTGGCGCAAATTAGGCGTTAGAGAACGCCAATTACGCGCTTTCGTGAAGTACTGATAATAGGATACATCCAAGAATCCATTGGATATGTTGTTCGGCGACATTGTGCCTAACAAAACACCATCCTGATAAGCGGAAAGACTCACGGTCACGTCTGTTATGGTTGTTTGTGGTATTGTGGTCCTAAAATAAGCGCGGACATAGGTTGGCTTATCGGCAATGAGCGGAACGCTGTTGTCCAAGTCTTGCACCACTTGTGTCACCTCTATACCAGTGAGTTCGAGCACGGGAACGCTGTACAGATAAATATGCCCAATAATGGAGTAACCTGTTATCGGCCAATTCACATCGCCCTTGATGGACAACCAGTTCGGCCATCCGCCAGTCCCACCAATATAACGCCAATCTGATACTTTGTTTGTGACGCTCGCATTCGTGCCGCTGTCGCTGACGAAACCTGGGTAACCAACCCCACTCGCATCGAACGGCTGGATAAGCACCCAGGAAAGAACCGAGTTTTGCGGATAACCTGATGTTTCAGAATGCACAAAATCAGAGATCATTCCCATATACCCGCCGCTCGTACTGCGCTTATATGAGCCAATGTAAATTTCGGAAGCTGTCGCGCCGCCGGTCAACCCTGTAACATGGATATTGATGCTGTAATCAAGGTAGGTTCCATGCTTCATCATGATAGAACTTCGCTTCCTGCTTTATTGTTTTTGTTGGGGGGTTCTCTTTCCCCCACAAGGTTCTTCGAGTTTCATTGTACAGAAAATCGTCTTGCCGTGAAGTGACAAATGTCACGGGACTATGAGACTCTTCGGTCGCGTACTTGCCCTGCGTGTAAGTACAGGGAACGCTCCCTCAGAGTGACATTGGTTTTTGTCGTTTACTCAGTACCCAGAATGGGTATAATCCCTTCCATGCACGAGCGACTCTCCTTCCACATCAAACGCGACAGCGTCATCCACCGCTTGAATCCGCTCACAAAATTGGTTTTGATTCTCGCGTTGATTCTGATCGCCTTCACCGCTCCCTGGTATTGGACTCCGCATGTTTTGCTTTTGCTGGCGATCATTCCATTGAGCGCGTTGGGCAAAGTCTTTCCTGAATTTTTCAAAGCCGCCACGCGCCTAATCCTTCCCGCCGCGACCTTTCTTTTTCTGATGCAAGCCTTCTTCCAGCCCATCGGCACGGACGTAATCTTCAAATTCTATTTTCTAGACATCACACAAGAAAGCCTGATGTTCGCCTTCCGCAACGCCATGCGCGTCTTTGTGATGGTCTCGGCGTTCACGCTCTTTTTGCTCACCACGCATCCCAGCGAGTTGATGTCTGACCTCACGCGCCGCGGACTGCCGGGGCAATTTTCCTACGTCATTATTTCCACATTGCAAATCATTCCGCAGATGCAGGCCAAGGCGCAGACCATCATTTCCGCGCAACGTTCACGCGGGTTGGATACGGAAAGCACCTTCCTCAAACGCGCTGGCTCCGTCCTGCCGCTCGTTGGGCCGCTGGTGTTTGGGTCGCTGGTGGAAGTGGAGGAACGCGCCATCGCCATCGAAGCGCGCGGCTTCACCTCCAAACATGTCAAAACGTCCCTGCACGAAATCCCCGACTCATCGTTCGATAGTTTCATCCGTTGGGTACTGTTCATCCTCATCATCCTTTCCATCGCATCGAACCTATGGCTTTCGTAAACCTTCAAAACGTCACCTATCAATATCCGCTCACGAAAACGCCTGCGTTGCAAAATATAAATTTGCAAATCAACGAAGGTGAGTTCGTCGCAATTGTCGGGCCGAACGGCGCGGGCAAGTCCACGCTGTGTTACACGCTGGCTGGTTTTGCTCCGCATTTTTTCAAAGGCGAAATGAGCGGCGTCGTAGAAGTGGATGGGAAAGAATCTGCCAAGTCCACGCTCGATGAGTGGGTGTTGAACGTTGGCCTCGCGTTTCAAAACCCTTTCAATCAAATCAGCGGCGCGAAGTACACCGTCTTTGAAGAGATCGCCTTTGGATTGGAAAACATCGGCGTGCCGCGTGACGAAATGAAAGAGCGGGTGGAGGATGCCATGTCCTTGACGGGAATCAGCGATTTGGCAGACCGCTCGCCTTATTCATTATCTGGCGGACAACAACAACGCGTCGCTCTGACCTCGATCCTGGTCATGCGACCCAGGCTGCTCGTCCTCGACGAACCGACCTCGCAGATGGACCCCATCGGCACGCGCGAAGTCTTCGGCACGATCCGCAAGATGGCCGAAGAAGGCATGACTGTCGTCCTTGTGGAGCACAAAGTGGAATGGATCGCGCAGTTCGCTGACCGAGTCATCGCGCTCAAAGATGGGAGTATCCTGCTCGAAGGCAGGCCCGGCGAAGTGCTCACATCTGATGTGCTGGCTGAGAATGGATTTGGGATTTCGCGGTACACGTCCACGGCGCGGGAAGCGAAAAAACGCGGATTGTGGAAGAAGGAAAATCTGCCTGTCACGCTGGATGAGGCGGTGGAAGGATTTAGCGTGTAGCGTGTTGCGTGTTCCGTTTTACAGAACACGTAACATGTTCTGATAATTATGAAAATCGAAATCACTAATCTCCACTTCACCTATCCCACCGGGCTGGAAGCCTTGAAGGGAATCTCGCTCGTCATCGAATCTGGCGAGCAGGTTGCCATTGTCGGGCAGAATGGCGCGGGGAAGACTACTCTCGTGAGACACTTCAACGGGTTGTTGCAACCAGGCTCCGGGTCCGTTTTGATCGGGGATTGGGACGTGAAAAAATATTCGGTGGCGAAACTTGCGTCACGAGTCGGCTACGTCTTCCAAAATCCCGATGAGCAACTGTTTTCCCGAGATGTGTTGACCGAGGTCACATTTGGCCCGAAAAATTTGGGATATGCCAAAGAAAAAATTGATGAACTGGTCAAGCGGGCATTGTCGTTGACCGAGTTGAACGATAAGACCGAGACCAATCCCTACGATCTTTCGCCCACGTGGCGCAAGATGGTTGCGCTGGCTTCGATCATTGCGATGGATACGCCGATTGTGATTTTCGACGAACCGACGACGGGACAGGATGCCGTCAGCGTGGCGCGAATTGCGAATGTGATCGCCGAACTGCGAAGAGAAGGCAAGACGGTCATCACCATCACGCACGATATTGATTTTTGCGCCGAGAATTTCGAGCGCGTGATCGCGCTTTCCAATGGAAGGGTTTTGCTCGATGGCCCCGCCCGCGAGGTGTTGGGTCAGGATGAAATTTTGGCGCAGACGTATGTCGCCCCGCCGCAGTTGACGAGGTTGGGGAAGAGGCTGGGGTTGAAAGAGATTGTGAGAAATCAGGAAGAATTTTTGCAGGCAGTAGCGCGAGATTAATATCTCGCGTTACTTTTTATGGACCACCAACTCCTCATACCCCGAATCGTTTTCCAATAATTCCCGCTTGTAAACGACATCGTCAAACTCGGCAATGACGACCTCTGCCGTGGTGTAGATTTTGCATCCGCCCACGAGATGCCCGCCGATGGTCACGCCGCCGCCATCCGAGATTGCCGCGTGGATGTGTGAGCCGTGAATCGAAACTGTGCCGGTCATCGAAACGATTTCGAAATGGCCTTCGTATTCGTTGTTGTGATCTCGGTTTGCTAGCCGTAATGTGGCGTGGGTGAGACTCCCTACCGAGCTAAGCACACAACCCGCCTGAATGTGATTTTGCCTGACGAACTCTTCGATGGAGTCGAATAAATCCTGTGCGGGCTTGAGGCGAAGGGTGTGAGTTTTCATTCGAGGCTACTTTTTGGAGGAATGTTCTGGTATAAACGGCTTTCAGATTCGGCATCCCCGCCGGAGATGGCGACGGGAGCATAAAAACAGGCTTCAAGGAAACCAAACATGAATGCAAAACCGTATCGTTTTTTTGACATCATCCTCGGCATTTTCATCGCGGTGCTGTTGACCAGCAACATCGCATCCTCGGCCAAGATCGTGGATTTGGGATTCAGCCTCTTCAACACTCCGATGGCATTCGATGCAGGGACGATCCTTTTTCCGGTTGGATATGTCTTCGGCGATATTCTAACCGAGGTCTACGGCTATCAACGTTCGCGGCGCGTGATCTGGACGGGATTCTTCACACTGGCGTTGGCGGCCTTCGTTTTTTGGGTCGTCGGCATTTTGCCGGGCGAATCCACGTGGCAGGGATATGCGGGCGATGCGGCGTATCAATCCATTCTCGGCGGGATGAGCAGTGGCGGGATCGTGCTTGCCAGTTTGGCGGGATTCTGGCTTGGCGAGTTCAGCAACTCCTTTGTCCTTGCGAAGATGAAGGTGCTAACAAATGGACGCTGGCTATGGTCGCGCACGATTGGCAGTACGCTCGTGGGTGAGTTTGTGGATACGGCCATGTTCGTGGTGGTGGCTTCCGCGTTTGGTGTATTTCCGTGGAGTCTCTTTCTCACGCTGACGATTGCGAATTATCTTTTCAAAGTGGCTGTGGAAGTTGTGATGACCCCGCTGACTTATCTTGTTGTCCGTGTATTGAAGCAGGTGGAGAACGAAGATTATTACGACCGTGAGACGAATTTCAATCCGTTTGCGGTGTAAAAAAGCAGCGCGGAATATTATTCCGCGCTGCTCTCATTGACTACCAAAGCGGGAAATTCGTCAGCGAGACAAGCCAATCCACCATGGGCTGGTAGATTTGCAAACCGATGAGTCCGACGACGATTCCCAACACTGTCCCTGCGACCACATCCGAAAGGTAATGCACGCCCATCGCAACTCTAGCCAAAGCCACCAGCGGCGCCCAAAGCCAAAGAGCAGTGGCAAGCCAGGGCGGGGCAAGAACCGTTCCAACCACGGCGATGAGAAAGGCCCGGGCGGCGTGTCCCGATGGAAAGGAATGCGGATCCGTGTTGCGATAAATCCCGCCCCATTCGCCTTCGGGTCGTTTGCGGCGCACCAGGAATTTGATTCCAAGCACCACGCCGGCCAGTCCCAGAATGCCGAAAAATTCAACAACTTCCCATTGCTTCCATGAGGGATTGCTGTAAAACCATGCGATGATGAGCGCGGCAAACCAAAACCACGAGTCGCCGGAGTGGGCGAGGAAGGCTGAGATATTCCGCAAAAAACCCGGCTTTTCGGCCACACGCAATTGGTCGGAGAGTCGGGCGTCGAGTTCAAGGATGGAACGCAAACTCATTTTTTGCCGGCCTTCGCCTTTGCTTTGGGCTTTGTTTTTGCCGGCCCTGCCTTTTTGAAGGGTTTTGCAGCGACGACCTTCTTTTTCGTTTGGGCGATTTGGCGGCGCTGATGTTCCATATCCTCACGCATGATCGCCAGTTGATGAGGCTTGTCCACGTCCATGCACGATTCGGCATGATCCCAAACGATGGCGCGGCCTTTGATGCCGATTCTTTTTGAAACCTGCTCCACCATTTCCTGCAAGGTGTACTGGCCTGTGAAATATTTGAAGGCCGTACCCAGGCCAATGATGGCGGCCTGCCGGAATGGACTCTTGCGGTTGCCGATCAACTGCTCCCAGGTATCGAGATGTTCGGTTGCCATGCGGACGTGGGTGATGTTGATATCCGCGCCGCATACTTCCACATCCTTCAATTTTGTGTAGGTGCGCTTCGATGTCGGGTAACGTCCCTCCATCACCTCGCGCGGGCAGACGCCGTAGTACAGATCGTCTTTGGTTTCCATGCAGGTGTTCACCAGCCAGTCCACCATCTCTCCTTTGAGGGCGGGGATGTCGGAGGAGACGATCAATACGTATTCGTTCTTTTTATTCAGTTCAAGGGTTTTGTTGACGCCCGCCACGATGTTTGCCAACATGCGCCCCTGATTGGAAATGTAGTGGACGGGCTTTTTGCAGGTCAGGTTGCTTTTGGGGGAAAGCCCGATGATGATGACGTTGTCCACTTTTTTGGCGTCGCTGAGCGCATCCAACACCCACTGGATCATGGGTTTACCTGCGATGTCAATCAGCGCCTTTGAATCGCCGTTGGAATAGACGTACAAGGGGTCGCCGGGCTGGGGAATTCCACCGGCCGTTACAATCGCGTCCATGTTCAGTTCAACTCCTGTAGTTGCGGTTCGAAGCCGAGTTT
>JBBIUO010000224.1:0-7112 GCA_037440205.1 Chloroflexota bacterium | reverse complement strand
ACTTTCCTGACACCGTCCGTCAGGACAGGTGCAGTCGCTTTTTACCCGAACGACTAAAGTCGTTACTACGCTTTTCATCGTTGATTCCTCAACAACAGGCCATTGCCCAAAATCCACAACACGGATACACCCGCAAGGGTCACCAACAGGCTGGACATTTCCACAATGGGAAGTTCCGGCAGGGTTGGAAGGTGGAAGGCCTGCCCTGAACTTAGTCGAAGGGTGGAAAGCGAATCAAGCCAGATGATCCATTGCGATTGCAGTTGGGCGAATACTTCCGTGAAAGATGGTATTTCAATTGCAGGCAAAAGGTTTGCAATGAACGGCACGGCGATAACAATGGCGGTCAACGCGAAGGCGGCTTGTAGAATCACTGTCAGCGTGAGGAATTTTGGTAGCGGGGCTGGCAGGCTCGGGGTCGGTGCGAAGCGCGCGGCGATGTTGCGGGTCAATGCCGCTTCGGGCAGGGATTCCAATTCGGTGAACAATGCCTGAAGGGAATCCAATCGCGCCGCGCATTCATCGCACGATTCAAGATGCGCTTCGATGATTCCGCGCTCTGCGCTTTCGTTATCGAGATATTCGTTGAGTTGATCGTCAGTGAGATGCATGGAGTTTCTCCGCCAAAAGTTTGCGGGCGCGGAAGAGATGGCTCTTCACGTCGCTCAGTGGGATTTTTAATTCCGCGGCAATTTCATCGTAGGACAGTTCCTGATAATGCCGCAATTCGACGACGACGCGATAATGCGCGGGCAGGGATGCAAGCGCGCCGCGAATCTGCTCGCTTCTTTCTCTGACCTCGTAAACTGCTTCAGGCAATTGGGCAGGATCAGCGTCCCGTTCATCGTCGAGTTCGGCTGTGACTTTGCGCGACTCGATGTGGTTCAAACACAGGTTCGCCGCCACCCGCCGAATCCACGGACCGAATTCGCGTTCGACATCGAAGGTGTGGATGCGATCATACGCGCGGATGAAGGCCTCTTGCGCGAGGTCTTCGGCTTCGCCGCGCTCGTGCAACATGCGGTAGCAGACGTTGAACACGCCCGTCTGGTAGCGCGTGACCAGTTCGCCGAACGCCGCCGCGCTGTCGGCGTCGCCGCGACGGGCTTGGAGGATCAGGTCGCGGTCGGTAGGCGCGTTCATGGCTGAAGTGTAATACAGGAAAAGGGGCGGGAAAGTTGCGGGAGGGGGAGATTAGAGATTGGAGGAGAAGGGAATTGGAGAATTTGAAATTCAGAGGGTGTAGTATAATGAATTTATGAAAATTCAGCGGTTACTCCTCGGGGAACTCCAAAAAAATCTGATTCGGGGCAAGGTTTTGGTGCTTTATGGGCCTCGCCAGGCAGGGAAGACGACGCTTGCCAAAGACCTGCTTGCCTCCACTTCCCTGCGGACACGGTTTGTCAACGCCGACGAGTTGCTCTACCGCGAAGCGCTGGCAAGCCAGAATCTGAAAACGCTGAATGAAGTGCTGGGCGATGCGGAATTGCTCATCATTGACGAGGCCCAGCGTGTGCCTGAAATTGGTTTGAATCTCAAAATTCTGGTTGACAACAATTCCAATGCGATCATCCTTGCGACAGGATCGGCCTCATTCGAACTTGCCAGCAAAATCAGCGAACCGTTGACGGGACGCAAGTTGACTTTTACTTTGTACCCGCTCAGTTATGCGGAGTTAAGCAAAACGCTTGGAACCCTGGAAACTCGAAATCAACTGGAGCAATGGATGGTTTGGGGCGGATATCCCGTCATTGCCACGACAAGCGACCTCTCCTTGCGCGAACGGCTATTGGGCGAATTGGTCGGTTCCTACCTTTATCGTGACCTTTTGGAACTGGAAGGGATTCGCCGTCCTGAAAAAATCGTTGACTTGTTACGACTGTTGGCATTTCAAATCGGGCAGGAGGTATCGCTGGCAGAACTTGCCACCGGCCTTGGACTGAGCCGCGATACTGTGGAACGATATTTGGATCTGCTCGAAAAGGTGTTTGTGATTTTTCGTGTGGGCGGTTTTTCGCGCAACCTTCGCAAGGAAGTGACCAAGAATTCGCGTTATTACTTCTTCGATAATGGCGTGCGGAACAGCCTGATCCAAAACCTGAATCCCATTTCCGTGCGGAATGATGCAGGGCAATTGTGGGAAAACTTCCTGATGGTGGAACGGCGCAAGGCGAATCAACTGGCGGAACGCTCGGTGAATCCCTATTTTTGGCGGACATACGACCAGAAGGAAATTGACTACATCGAAGAACACGCGGGGCGTCTGGATGCGTATGAATTCAAATGGGGCACGGGCGGGGTAAAAGATTCCACCCGGCGCACGTTTTTGGAGGCATATCCAGACGCGGGAATTCAGGTGATTAATCGGGAAAATTTCGAGGGGTTTGTGCGATAAAAAACAGGTCACGCTTCAAGCGTGACCTACAAACTCAAGAAACCTTCTTCCTCAAAATCCTATTCCAATCCATCATCGTCTTCAAATGCTCCGCGGGAACCTGCCCTTCCGGCACAAAGCCGACGAAGGAGCGGTTGTAGGTATCTTCGGGGCCGTCGTCGAGATGCCAGGAGAGCGGCATTTTGAAGGTGCCAACGGCGGAGGTGCCTTTGTCGTCATCGGGCAGGGCCGTTTCGTAGGTGATGACGGTCATGCCATCGGCGGTTTCGGCTACTTCGGCGACGGTCGCTTCGTGAATCCATCTCAACCATTGCCGTTGCTGCGTTTTGGCTTTTGTTTCGGGGTTGATCAGCGTGCGCGAGCGGGTGACGGTCTCACCCTTTTGATATTCCCAGGGAGTGGTCGTGGCTTTGGGGTCGGGCTTGTCACCTTTTCTTTTTTCCATATTGGGGAGCAGACCCACGCCAGATTTTGTTTTCACTTCCTTTGCGATCTGCCAGTCATTCGGCTCTTTATCCACAAAGCGGAGCCAGAGAATGCTCGCGCCGGGGACGTAATCTTTTTCAGAGGTCGGCTTGGTGTAAAACGGACGCGGGTCGCCGGGCAGTTTGTTTTCGGCTTCATTTGCAAAATACCATTTCGGTTTTGGGGTCAGGCCGCCGGGGGGAAGATGTCCGCGGATGTGCTGGCAGTGTTCGGCAGTCTCGTTGCACACGGCGCGCGAGACGATCAACTCGTGAGTGCGTCCGTGCTCTTCGCGCCATGCGGAAGGATCGTAATTCTCCCAGGCATCCATCACGTTACGAATGTCGTTGTATTTTTGGGAATAGCGCTCTGTCTCCTCTTCGGGAGTCAGTTTTTCCCAATTCGGGTCAGTGACATGATTCACACGAAGCGGTGTAAGTTTGACGATCTCCTTCCACGCCCACGCGGGGAATTTATCTTTCATGGCTTCGAGTTTCTTCAACGCATCTTCGGTGGAAAGGCTCCTGATTTCGTAATTCGCCTCCTCCGCCAGCAACGCAGTGATGCCTGCGCGGCGGGTTTTGGGTCCACTGGCTTTCACGCTGAGCATGTGCAAGGCAACTTTATCCTTCCACTCCTTCTCCGGGGCGCGGGCAAGTTTGGGGACGTTTGACCCTGCCCCGGTTTCGTAGGAAGCGATCTTTTCGGCGCAGAGTTTTTCCACGGCGGCGTCATCCAGTGACTTGGCGTTCTTTTCCACATCCGCCGCGCCGAGTCGAATCAACAGGTCTTTGGGGTCGGCCCAGGAATTGTGCGCGCTGGCGTAACGCATCCCCGAAAAATGCACCACCATGTATTGAAGCCATTGCGGGTAACGATTTGGTTCCTTCTTGAAACGCTGATAAATCTCCTCGAGCAGTTCGTATTGATTTTTCTTTTCGAGCGAAGATTTGTATTCCTCCGCCTTCCACCAAACAATATCGCGGACCGTGACTGGATTCTCAGGTTTATATTGGACTAAGAACTCCGCTTCCGTCGGACTGTAGGCTGGGTTGCCCTTCGACAGTTTGTACCACGCGAGTTTTCTTCCCTCGATCTTGTCGTAGGTTTTGAGGAAGGCGCGCAGTTGATCCAGTTCCTGCTCCGCCATCGGCAATGTGACATTTTCCATCGCGGCAAGTTCCTGCATTTCAGTCGGCCGCTTGGGATGGGCAGGATCCATGTTTTCGACACGCCGCCTCTTGGATTTGACCGCCTCCCGTTGCATGTTGCGATGATTGGTCCAATATTGAAGCTGGCCTTCCACAAAACTTCGTTCGCCGCGAATGTCCTTCGGCCAGCTTTCGATGAAGAGGGCGTGGAAGTTGTTGATCTCGGTCAATTCGGCTTCGTTGATGGGTTTGAATTTCAGGTAAGAGCCGCGCACATCCTTCATCATGAAATAGCCCCGCAGGGATGAGTAAGCCTTGTAAGCGGCAACTGCGGCGAGTTCCTGCGCCTTGACGTACGCATCCACCTCGGCTTTGAGCGTGGAGATGTCCCTATCCTTGTACTGCTTCCACAAGTCAATTTCCATGTAATAGACGAGGAAATCGCGCAATTTCGGCTCGCGCATAGGGTAGATGGTCTTGCACAAAACATCGTTTTGCCATTGGAAGTACAACGGGTCGGCCATGTCATTGCTCCTTGTCAATAAAGCTCATGTGTAGGTACGTTTTGCCAGTCCGACGCTGGAGAGCGTCTCCTACGCTTCCGCAGGGTCTTTCTGGAAAAGATGTTCAATTTTATTCCAAAGTTTGGGGAAAAGCGGAATGGGTTTTGGGAAATAAAAAGCCCCTGACAGTCTCGCAACCATCAGAGGCTTTTACTACCCAGACACTTACTACCAACTACACTACCACACTCACCAACCGCCCCTTCGCCACAATGATCTTCTTCGGCTCTTTGCCTTCCAAATACTTCTGAATGGCTTCGGAGGCCAGCGCCGCGGCGCGGATTTCATCCTCGCTCGCATCGGCCGGGACGACAACCTTTCCGCGTACCTTGCCATTGACCTGCACCGGAATCTCGATGGTGTCCTCTTTTGCGGCGGCTTCGTCCACCGACGGCCATGCCTGCTGATGAATGGAGTAAGGCTTGCCCAAGTAACTCGTCCACAGTTCTTCGGCGATATGCGGGGTGACGGGAGCCATCATCTTCAAATAGATTTCCTGCGCTTCCTTCCATTCGTCCGTGCCGGCCGCGCCCGCTTCGCGGGCTTTGTACATTTCGTTCATCAACTCCATCAGCGAGGAGATGATGGTGTTGAACTCGAAGTTTTCGAAATCGCGCGTCACGTTGCGCAGGGTTTGGTGAACCTTTCGGCGCAGATTCTTTTTCGTTTCGTCAGAACCAACTGTCGGCGACGCGGAGCGTGAAGCGGGGTCAGTGAACAGAGTCCACACACGTCTCACCCATCGCACTGCCCCTTCGATTCCCTGCGAGTCCCAGGGCGCTCCCATTTCCCAGCGCGCGAAGAACATGATGTAGGCGCGAACGCTATCCGCGCCGTATTTTTCGACCAGCACATCGGGCGCGATCACGTTGCCGCGGCTCTTGGACATTTTTTCATTGTCCTCGCCCAACACCATGCCCTGGTTGCGTAATTGCAACATGGGTTCATTGCCTTCGGTGATGCCAATGTCGCGCAGTGCCTTGTGGAAGAAGCGCGTGTACAACAAGTGCATGGTGGCGTGTTCGATGCCGCCTGTGTAGGTATCAACGGGCATCCAATAGTTATACTCGGCTTCATCGAACGGGCCTTTGTTGTACTTCGGCGAGAGATAACGCAGGTGATACCACGACGAACACATGAAGGTATCCATCGTGTCAGTTTCGCGCACGGCCGCTTCACCACAGATTGGACAAGTCGTCTGCTTCCACGTTGGATGCAGTTTCAAAGGCGATTCGCCCGTTGGCTTCCATTCGACATCTTCAGGCAGCAACACGGGCAGTTGATCGTCAGGCACGGGATTCCATCCATGCTTTTCGCAATGCACCATCGGGATCGGCGCGCCCCAATACCGCTGACGACTGATCAGCCAGTCGCGATAGCGATAATTGACCGATCGTTTCCCGATTCCGCGTTCTTCCAGCCATTCGATGACAGTCTTGATGGCGGGATTTTTAATGCCTTTGTCGTTGGTCGCGCGCGTGCCGTTGAATGGGCCGCTGTTGATCATCGCGCCTTCGTGTTCGTGCGCGGCTTCCATCGTATCGCCGTCCAACTCCATGCCCTCCGGTTGAATGACAGGAATAACCTTCAAACCATATTTTCGGGCAAAGGCAAAGTCGCGCTCATCATGCGCAGGGACAGCCATGATCGCGCCCGTGCCATAACTCATCAACACATAATCCGCGATCCAGATCGGAATGCGTTCCTGATTGACCGGGTTGATGGCATAGCCGCCGGTGAACACGCCTGTTTTTTCCTTGTCCACCGCCTCGCGCTCGATATCCGATTGACGCGCGGCCTGCTGTTTGTAGGCTTCGACGGCCTCCTTTTGTCCCGGCGATGTGACCTTATCCACCAGCGGATGCTCGGGCGAGAAGACCATGAACGTCGCACCCCACAGCGTGTCGGGGCGGGTGGTAAAGATTTCGATGGGGTCGCCAGCCTCAGTTTTAAATGTGACCGAAGCGCCTTCACTGCGACCGATCCAGTTCGTCTGCAAAGTCTTGACGGTCTGCGGCCAGTCAATGCCGTCGAAGTTTAATAACTCATCGGCATACTTCGTGGTCTTGAAGAACCACTGCTCCAAATCCTTTTTGATAACCGGCGTGCCGCATCGTTCGCAATGCCGGTCCTCACCCCAGACCTGCTCACGCGCCAGCGTGGTATTGCAGTTCGGGCACCAGTCCACGGGCGACATCTTGCGATACGCCAGGCCAGCCTTGAATAACTGGATGAAGAACCATTCCGTCCATTTGTAATAAGCGGGATCAGCAGACACCGCCTCGCGTTCCCAATCGAACATCGTGCCCATGGATCGCATCTGCTTTCGCATTCGTCCGATGTTCTCGAACGTGCGCTTCATCGGGTGAACGCCTTCTCGAATGGCGGCATTCTCCGCGGGCAGGCCGAACGCATCGAAGCCCATCGGGAACAGCACGTTATAGCCTTTCATCCGCATAAATCTTGCGCGCGCATCCGAGGGAGTCATCGCATACCAGTGACCGATGTGCAGGTCGCCGCTGGGATAGGGCAGCATGG
>JBBIUO010000223.1:1230-7160 GCA_037440205.1 Chloroflexota bacterium | reverse complement strand
AGAAATTATTGCCTTTGCGCCTCCGCGCCTTTGCGTTTAAAGGCCTGGAGAAATTTTACCGACACTTTTGCGCTATACCCGCCGCCGCCCGCAGGGTGCTCCGCAAGGGACGGCGGCTTGAGCGTTGGCCGCTATGGTAAAATTCGCTTCGCCCGCCCCCGTAGCTCAGTGGACAGAGTGTCGGCCTCCGGAGCCGAAGAGCGCAGTTCGAGTCTGCGCGGGGGCGCCTGATTTTTTGCGCGCAGAGGGGTCATGCAAATGAAGGCGCGCAATCCGATTTTCAAGGCAGCGCCGTGACCCACAGGAATCTCCTCCTCTTTGTGTTCGCAATGATCGCCTGCGCGGGTTGCAGTGTGAAGGTCGCCGATGAAAGCATCTCCACAACAGTTCCCAATTTTGTCACATCCACCCTGCCGTCCACAACGATTCCGCAGGCCACATCAACATCGCTTCCCCCCACAGCCATTCCAACCAACGCGCCCATCGAAGGGACGACGAACACGCAGGTCAATGTCCGTGCGGGGGCATCCACGTTGAGCGCGTCGCTGGGGATGGTGGCTGCGTTTGCGAAGGTGCAGGTCATTGGCAGGGATGCGAGCGGGAGTTGGTATCAAATCATCTTCGCCGAATCTGAATCAGGAAGCGGATGGGTTCGCACGGAGTTCGTGCAGGTGGATGATCCGGGGAGGATTCTGCCGGTTGAGGTCGTGGCAGGTTCCGGGTCCGGTGTAAGCGGGCTTGTCGTCGAAAAGATAAACATTCGCAGCGGTCCCGGCGCGGAGTTTGAGTCGCTTGGCGTGTTGAGTCCGAAGGATGTTGTTTTCATCACCGGCAAAGACCCGGGCGGCGCATGGGCGCAAGTCGAAGTTGCGGGCGTGGAAAATTTGACGGGCTGGGTGACGGTGAAATATTTGCAGGTGGAAAGCATGGATGATGTGCCGGTCATTGGGGAGACTGCGAATCAAACAGCGACTCCCGCCGATGCGATTTCGACTCCCATTCCGCAGGCCGTACAGGATGGAGACTCGATTCAAACCCCGCTGACAACTGCCCGCTTTTCCCCGACAGATTTTCGCGCCCTGCAATTAAACGGAGATGTCTCTGCGCCCAACGGCGACCTTGAAGATTGGGTGGAATTCAGCACATCCGGCAACGGTGTCGTAATTCAGATGTTTTGCACAAGTGATACACTGTTCGTAGAATTGTGGAGCGACGGAAAAAAGATGGACGGCTTCCTGCTCGAATGCGGCGAAACGCAATCCATTTCGGTCACGCCAGACGGCGAGTATTTTTTGCGGATCTTTGAGAGCGCCGGCGAGCAACGTCACACAGACTACAATTTGCACATAGAGGAACTTCATCAATGAAAAATCTACCAGGCATCGAGAACATGGGCGCACGCCCGGATATCCTTCGTCAAAAAAGAATTTTCGGAATGATCTACGGCATCATGGCGGGTCTTGCCTTTGCGGCATCCTCCTGGGGGTGGAATAGCTATTCGCTAAACCAGGCTCACGCTTATTTTCCATGGAATACGCTCATCACAGGCGCGGCGCTTTGCGGCATGTTCGGCGGTCTCATCGGCTGGCTGACAGCGCGGACAGAAAGCAGTTTCCTCGGCATTCTATTCTGGCTGTTTGCCGCATTGTTTTTTGCATGGCTCACGGTCGCCCTGCCGTTGCAAATCATTCCGGCCATTGCATCGCAACTCGATCCGCAACTGGGCGCGTTTCTAAACTATAACGGGGATATTGAATTTGCCGCCCGCTTTGGGGTTGCGCTGGCATGGATACTGCCCTTTACGTTGATCGTCGGCATCACACAAATACCGGTCACGGAACCTGCCGTGTTTTCCACGTCCATTTTCGGGAAGATCGCCCCGATGTTGTTCGGCATGGCAGTGATCAGCATCGGCGGCGTCATCACAGACAGTTTGATCAACGCCCAGTTTCGCAGCGCCATCGTCGCCCTCGATAAGACCGTTCAATTCGTTCTGGATAACAAGGATAACGAAGATGTTGATCCGCTCCTTGCGCGGGAAATGCACGCCAGGGCATTTGCAACCGTGGAGGAGGCAATGACAGGAACCCATTATCTGGCTGTCGGCAGTTTCGATGAAACGCTTGGAGATTTGAACGTGCTGGTGAAATTCGACGACACATGGGTGACCTGCGAAGTTCTGTATAATCAGCCCATTTCCTGCAAGCCGGCCGTTGAAAGTCCGTGAGGAGCACAGAATGGGAAAAAAGGAAAGAACGTTCAACCTGCGTCTTATCCTGCTTTTGGGAATTGCCGTTGCGTTGTTGCTGGTCCAGGTGGCGGCGCTCCTGCCCGGCATCACCACGCCCATCGAGCGCATCGAATATTCCACGCGCGATTTTTTGATGCGCCTGCGGGGAACACAGCCGCCATCCGGCGATATTGTGATCGTGGAAATTGACGATTTCTCCTTCAACTGGACAGGCTATCAATGGCCGTGGCCGCGGTCGTACTTTGCAGAGATCGTGGATCAGATCAACAAGGGCGGCGGCAAGGTGATCGGCGTGGATATTTTCCTCTCCGAACCGGATGAAGACCCCGCGAACGATGAAGCGTTTGCCAAAGCCCTCGGAAATTCCCGTGTCGCCGTCGGCGTGGTGCAGATATTTGAAAGCCCCGGCGAAAATTATTCGATTTCCACCCTTTTGCAGGCGCAACCTGTTTACAGAAACGCACTGGACGCCAACGGCATCACCGCCTTTACCCGCGACGAAGATGCCATCGTCCGCAGTGTGCAGGCCTTCGACACCTACAAGGACAAAATTTATTATCACTGGGCATTCGAGGCCGCGAGACTTTACCTCGGCATTGATCCGCCGTCCAATCCCACCAGCACAAGCATCCAATTCAACGGTCAGACCGTGCCGTTGCGCGGCGGACAGTTGCCGGTCAACTTTGCGGGCCCTTCAAGGACATACACCACCTATCGCGCGGCGGATGTCCACGATGGGATCACGCTCGAAGAAAATCCAAATGCGTTTCGCGGCAAGATCGTGTTGATCGGCGCAACAACGGTCACGTTGCAGGATATGTATCCCACGCCCTTCTCGACGCAGATCCCGACTGCGGGCGTGGAAATCGTGGCGAGCACCATTGACACGCTCATCACAGGGAAATACATCACCGAAGCGCCGCCCTGGGTGGCGCTGGCATTGACGATTGCCGCCGCATTGGCCGCCTCCTTGATCGCGCGGTCAAATCGCCCAACCCTGACCATCGTATTGCTGATCCTGGTCATGGCAGTGTATGCAGTCGCAGGTGTGGTTCTGTTCATGCGCGAACGGTACGTGCTCCCCTTTGTCGCGCCGCAGGTCATGCTTTTCCTCGGCATCGTCCTGCCCACGCTGGAGCAGGCGGTCTCACAGGAATTGGAAAAGCGCCGCGTCCGCAACCTGTTCAGCCGTTTCATTTCGCCCGAGATGGTTGACCAGATGATGTCCACGCAGGATTTGAATTCGCTCAACAAACGCTCGAACATAAGCATCATCTTCTCGGACATACGCGGGTTCACCACGCTCTCGGAAAAACTTTCGCCGGAAGATGTCGTCGCATTTCTCAATCCCTACCTGGAAGCCATGTCGAAGGTCATCTACAAACACGGCGGTACCGTGGACAAATACGAAGGCGACGCCATCATCGCTTTCTTCGGGGAACCTGTCCCGTTCGAGGATCATGCCGTCCGCGCACTGCGCGCCGCGCTGGACATGCGGGTTGCACTGGACGAGTTGAAAAAGCAATGGGAAAAGGAAGGCCGCCCAAGTCAGATCGAAATGGGAATTGGCATCAACTCCGGCGATGTGTTCGTGGGCTTGCTCGGCTCCGCCCAGCGCATCAACTACACCGTGATCGGCGATAACGCCAATCTGGCCTCCCGCTTGCAAGACCTGACAAAAACCTACGCCTGGCCGGTTCTCATCAGTGAAAGCACCTACCAGCAGGTCAAGGAAGAATTCGACACGGAATTTGCAGATGCGGTCACGGTCAAAGGCAAGACAAAGCCCGTGAATGTTTACAAGGTCATTGGCCGCAAAGGCGCTCCGAAATCGGAGCAGTTACAATCCTGGCAAAAGTAAACGCCTCGACACATAAAAGCAACAGCCCCAAAACGGTTGTTGCTTTTTCATTTGTACGAAACTTGTGTGGAATTGTACAAAATATTATTTTATGGTAGAGTTATGGACAAATTTCACAAACGCGAGGGCAACCATGAAAGCTGAAAAAATACCAGATATTATCGTAGGCCGCCTCCCCATCTACCTCCGCGCATTACAACGCATGGCAGATAACGGTTTGAAAACGACTTCATCGCAGGAACTCGGAGAACACGTGGGGATTTCGGCGGCGCAGATCCGCAAGGACATTTCGCAGTTTGGAGATTTCGGCAAACAAGGCACAGGCTACTCGATCACCTACCTGCTCGACAAACTTCGTGAAATTCTCAAGGTGGATCGCATCTGGGAGGTGGCGCTCGTTGGCGCGGGCGACATGGGTCACGCGCTGGCCCGCTATCAAGGCTTCACCAATCGCGGCTTTCAAATTGTCATGGTCTTCGATAACGACAAGGAAAAGATCGGGCAGAAGATCGTCGGGTTTACCATCGAAGACACCGAGAAAATGGTCGAGCGGCTGAAATCCGCGGGAATCAAAATTGCCATGATCACCGTCCCGGCGCAGGCCGCGCAGAGCGTAGCCGACAAACTCGTTCAGGCGGGCATCAAAGCCATTCTCAACTATGCTCCCATCAACCTGAATGTGCCGGCTGGAGTGAAAGTCCAATACATTGACCCGTCCACGCATTTGCAGAGGATGACGTATTATTTGTAAAGATACACAAGCAGATACGTAAAAAGACTTGCCCGATGCAGCACGCTTGCGGCGAGTCTTTTTTATTGGATGAAGAACCGCATCCGACTCACCCGAAGTTGATCCTGCCCAAACGGCAGAGTCGGCGCTCGAAGCAGAATCAGCCCAAAGTCCAGCCGCGACCGAGTCGTCCATCGAAAGAATCGTCAAAGGCAAGACATCCTTCCAGCAGGTTTTAGATTGGGGTGTAAGTCAGGAAACCATCAAATCCGCGCTGCAGGCCGAAGTGGATAAGATTTCCCAATAACCGACACACCCAAAAAAGGACAGGTGACTCGCCATGAGTCACCTGTCCACTTGTGTACCTGTTTACTTGTCCTTACTTGTGTACGTCCTCAAACCTGCGGCAGATTCCTGCGGATCACGTTCAACATGCTGAAACTTCGCATCGCGCCCTGCACCACGCAGGTCAACGGGTTATCCACCAGATAGGCGGGGATGCCCAGCGATTTGGTCAGCAGTTTGTCTATGCCGCGCAGGAGTGCGCCGCCGCCGCACAGGGCCACGCCGCGATCAATAATATCGGAAACCAATTCGGGCGGAGTCTTCTCGAGCACCTTTCGGCCTGTTTCGATGATTTGTTTCAACGGCTCCTGCAGGGCTTCCACAATTTCACCCGTTGTCAATGTGACGGGACGCGGCAGGCCGGTGACTTGATCCTGCCCCTGCACTTCCATGCTGTTTTCAGTATCCTGCGGCACGGCGGCGCCAATGCGGATCTTCAATTGCTCCGCGGTGACCTGTCCGATGACGACACCATACTTGCGACGCACATAGTTGACAATGGCCTCGTCCAGGTCCATGCCGCCGGCGCGCAATGTTTCCGCCGCCACGATTCCATACATCGCCATGACCGCCGTTTCCGTACAACCGCCGCCGAGGCTGATGAGCATGTTTCCAGATGGGGAATTGATTGGCAGGTCAATGCCGATGGCCGCCGCCAAAGGTTGCTGGATGAGAAAGGCTTCGCGGCTCCCCGCTTCCATGACGGCCTCGTAGACGGCGCGGCGTTCGACGCTTGTCACGCC
>JBBIUO010000223.1:0-1206 GCA_037440205.1 Chloroflexota bacterium | reverse complement strand
GAACCGCTCACCCGCTGTAACAGATACTGGAGCAGGGTTTCGCTGATCTCGTAATCGGCGATCACGCCGTTGCGAAGCGGACGCGCAACTTCGATGTTTTCGGGAACCTTTCCGAACATATCGCGGGCCTCCGCGCCAACCGCAACCATCTTTTGATCGTCCACTTCGATGGCAACGATGGTCGGCTCCTCCAACAGTACTTGTGCGCCGTCGGCGATGCGGGTGAACATGGTGCCCAGGTCAATGCCAAGGTCCTTGGAAAATAATGCCACGAGAGTCTATTTCTCCAGCGTGGAAAAACGCGCCCCGCTTTTCCGGTATCGTTGAACGACATCGAGGCGCAGATTGGCGCGGCGCAATGCCGCTTCCATGATAAGGTAGCGATCCGGGTCTGTGGGAGTGCCTTTGGCGAGGTACTCCTCCGCGCGCTTTTTGGCGGCCTCGGCGCGGACAACATCAATCTCCTGAATATTCTCGGCCCGGTCGGCAAGAACAGTGACAATATCAGGCTGGACTTCCGCCACGCCGCCGGCCACCGTGAAAATTTCCTCCTGTCCGCCTTTGCGGACCTTGATAATTCCATATTTCAACGTGGTAAGCACAGGCGCATGTTTTGGAAGGACGCCCATCTCACCGGCCGCACCGGGCAGGATGACGATATCCACATCGCCGGTAAAGACGGTGCGATCCTGGGATACGATTTCACAATGAATGGTCATGAGAAAACCCTTACAAGTTACAGGTTACGTGATACAAGTTACACGTCGCGTAACTTGTATCTTGGTAACTCGTAACCATTAAGCCTTCGCCAGTTTCTCGGCGCGTTCGCGCACATCCTCGATGGTGCCGGCCATCATGAAGGCCTGTTCGGGAAGTTCGTCGCATTTGCCGTCGAGAATTTCGCGGAAGCCGTGCACGGTATCCTTGAGAGGAACGTAACGGCCAGGAATGCCGGTAAATCGTTCGGCCACGTAGAACGGCTGTGAGAAGAAACGTTCGATCTTGCGGGCGCGGGCCACGATAAGCTTGTCATCTTCGGAGAGTTCGTCGATGCCGAGGATGGCGATGATGTCCTGCAAGTCTTTGTAACGCTGGAGCACGCGCTGGACTTCACGCGCTGTCCGGTAATGATCCTCTCCAACGATGTTGGGATCAAGAATTCGGGAGGTGGAAGCGAGCGGGTCCACGGCGGGGTAAATGCCTTTT
>JBBIUO010000222.1:6529-7172 GCA_037440205.1 Chloroflexota bacterium | reverse complement strand
TTCTAAACACCCGTTTTCGCTTTTCGTCTCGTTTTAGGCTGAGTAGTTACCTTTTGAGGCAAATAACCTATGCAACTCACCACCCTCTCTCAACCGAATTGGCAAACGCAATTGCGTGCGTTGTACGTCATTGCCCGCAAGGATTGGAACGTCTTCTGGCGCTACCCGTTGAATGCCGTGTCGCACGTCTTCCAGCCGCTGATCTGGGTCACGCCCGTTTACTTCATGGGCAAAGCCTTCAGCGTGAACGGGCAGGCTCTCGGCTTTGCAGGCTATACCGGCAGTGGCGATTACATGTCCTACATCCTAATCGGCACCGCGCTGAGCAACTTCATCATGACTGTGTTCTGGGGCATGGGCTACGCCTTGAAAGAAGACATGGATTCGGGCGTGCTCGAATCCAACTGGCTGACTCCCATCTCGCGCCTGCAAATTCTCGTGGGACGCACGCTCACCAGCCTGTTGACCACGACCATTACGTCCGCGATCATGCTCATCATCGGCGCCCTGCTGTTTGGCTTCAAACCCACTGGCAACACGATTGCCGCCATCCTGACCGCCATCCCCATGTTGATCGGTCTCTACGGATTTAGCTTCGCCTTCGCCGCCATCGTGTTGGTCATGCGCGAAGCGAACACGATGG
>JBBIUO010000222.1:0-6513 GCA_037440205.1 Chloroflexota bacterium | reverse complement strand
TGAGCAGTTTTCTCGTGCAGGGATTTTCCGGCGCAAACTTCCCCGTGAAATCGCTTCCCTATTGGTTGATTCCCATTTCATTGATGCTTCCCCTCACCTACGGATTCGATGCCGTGCGCGGATGGATTCTAAAAACGAATACCCTCCTGCCCCTGCCCGTCGAAGTTGTGTTACTCGTTGTGAGCATGTTCCTCATGCTGTGGTTCGGCGCATGGTTCTTCTATCGGGTGGAAAGAAAAGTCCGCACGTTAGGAACGCTGGGTCAGCATTAATTCTCGAGCCCGCTTCTCCCCCCTCCCCGGCACCCTCACCGCCGAGGAGGGGATTTTTGTTGAAGCGGCTTTTCCATTTCTGGCAGGAAATAATCCACCACGAAGAGTCACAACACTTGCACCCGCCCTTCGGGCGTGCGTTCGGTGCAGTGCAGGTGAGGTATACAAAGGATAATTTTAGGCTGGTTTTCCTTTGTGATCCTTTGTCTCCTTTGTGGTTGAAAAGGGTTTTTCCCGTTAAAGCAAAAGTCCCTCAATGAGGGACTTCTCTGGCTCCTGACCTAGGACTTGAACCTAGAACCTAGCGGTTAACAGCCGCTCGCTCTGCCGATTGAGCTAGTCAGGAAAGCGAGCGACATTATACGAACAAGCATGGGGAATGTCAAGGCAAAGTTTTGAAATTTGATTTCATGGCAAGCCGCGCAGGGATTGCTTCGCTCGCTGAAATACGCTCGCTCGCAATGACATCTAATAATGGATCGAACTCAAATTATCCAGTTTATCGGTGCTGTGTGTGGCGGCGATGCGGCGGATGGTTCCCGTCAGGCCGCGCACCACGAGGGTATCGGTGGTGATGTGATTGCCGTAATAGCGCACGCCTTTCAGCAATTCGCCGTCGGTGATGCCGGTCGTGGCAAAGAACACATCCTCCGAAGAGACCAGGTCATCCATCGTCAGCACCTTGTCGAAGTCATAGCCTGCATCGCGCCCGCGTTGTAATTCATCTTCATCGCGCGCGTACAATTTTCCCTGAATCTCGCCGCCCATCGCGCGTAGGGCGCAGGCAGTAAGCACACCTTCCGGTGTGCCGCCGATGCCAAGCAAAACGTCCACGCCTGAATCGGGCCACGAGGTCATCAACGCGGCGGCCACATCGCCATCGGGGATCTGGCGGATGCGCGCCCCGGCCTTGCGGATTTCCGCCACCATGTCATCGTGACGAGGGCGGTCGAGGATGATCGTGGTCAGGTCTTCCACGGCCTTGTCTTTTGCTTTGGCAATCGCTTTCAAATTTTCGGTGATGGATTTCTCGATATTGATTTTGCCCTTGGCCTCGGGACCAACGGCCAGTTTGTTCATGTAAACGAAAGGCCCGGGGTTGAACATCGTTCCTCTCGGGGCAAGAGCCACCATCGCCAGCGAGTTCGAGCGGCCAAATGCCAAAGGGCGAGTCCCGTCAATGGGGTCCACAGCAACATCAACGTCAGGTTGTGAACCGTTGCCCACTTTTTCGCCATTGAACAACATCGGCGCCTTGTCCTTCTCCCCTTCCCCGATGACGATGATCCCGTTCATATCCACCGTGCTGAGGACGAGCCGCATCGCATTGACCGCGGCCTGATCCGCCCCTTCTTTATCGCCTCGTCCCATAAAGCGACCTGCCAACATCGCCGCCGCTTCAGTGACCCGCGCAAGTTCCAGCGCGAGATTACGGGTGGGTGTTGCGCCACGAACTTCCATTTTGCCTCCAGTTTTATATGATGAACCAAATCAGGAAGTAATAACCGATGACCGCCCCCCACAACCACGAATCGATGCGGTCGAAGAAACCGCCGTGACCGGGAATCACGTCGCTCGAATCCTTCAACCCGGATTGCCGTTTGATCATGCTCTCGCCGAGATCGCCCAACGTTGGAAGCGCTCCGAGAAGCAAACCGAGAATCGCGCCCTGCCAGATGGTGATGTCGCTTTTCAGGTTTCCGAATGTGGTGAACACATACACGTAAAATCCACCCGTGACCAGGCCCGTGAACACACTGGCGGCGTAGCCTTCCCAACTCTTCTTCGGGCTGAGGCGCGGCGCCATTTTATGTTTGCCGTACGCCCTGCCGATGGAGTACGCCCCTGAATCGGAAAGCCACACGCAAAACATGACCAGCACGAACCACCAGCCGCCCTGTGGCAGGTTTCGCAAATCGAAAAGGTACGAACCGATCCAGCCGATGTACACCAGCCCGGCAATCGTGATGGCAAAATCAAGCGCGGCCTGTTCCCGGCCGCGCTCATACGCAATAAGATGATAGGTCAATGCCACGAGGATGCTGGCGGCAAGGACCGGCATGGCAAACTCCGGCAGGAACATGCGCGATAAAGTCACAAGCGCCACGCCTCCCACCGTGATGTGCATCTGCGGCTCGAATTTCACCGCGCGGAATAAGTGTACATATTCCCACGCCGCGCCGATCAAAAACGTGCCCATCAGCAGATAATAAAAGACGCCGCCCAAAAGAACGGCCGGCAGTCCAACAATCGCCAATCCAATGGAGGTGATCAGCCTTCTACGCATTTGATTCCTGAAGTTCCCCCGAAGACACCTTTCCATAACGCCTGTCGCGCTGGGCAAAGGCCTCCAGCGCATGACGATACTCTTCCCGGTCGAAATCGGGCCAGTACGTCGGCGTGATATACCATTCGGAATAAGCCGCCTGCCAGATCAGGAAATTGCTGATGCGCAACTCGCCCGAAGTGCGGATGATAAGATCGGGATCGGGCACGCCCGCCGTGAAAAGATACTGGCTCACCAGTTCATCCGTCACCTGCTCCGGGGCGATGCCGTCCTTCATCATCCTTTGGATTGCAAGGACGATCTCATCGCGGCCGCCATAATTGAACGCCACGTTCAAAACCAGACGGTTGTTGTTCTTGGTCAAATCAATCGCATCCAATACTTTTTCCTGAAGAGTGGGCGCAAGCCTCTCCAGCCGCCCGATGTGGCGCAACTGGACGCCTTCTTTATTCAGTTCATTCAACTCACGGTCAATGACATCCTCAAGGATGTACATCAGCCCCTTCACTTCTTCCGGCGGCCTTCCCCAATTTTCCGTGGAAAAAGCGTAAATGGTCAGGTACTTAACGCCAAATTCCACGCTCGCGCGAATGACGCGGCGCAGATTTTCCGTCCCGGCCTTGTGACCTGCAAGACGCGGCAGCCCGCGTTGAATTGCCCAGCGCCCGTTGCCGTCCATGATCATGGCAACATGTTGCGGGATTTTATCGAGGGGAATCGCGGATGGGAGTTCTGTCATTTTGGGAAAACTCTTCTCGACGCCGCAAGCGGCGTCTCAAAGTTACACTTCCATGATCTCTTTTTCTTTGGTATAGCCGTGGCGGGCAATGTCTTCGATAAATTTGTCCGTCAATTTCTGAAGGTCTTCCTCGCCGCGTTTCAGGTCGTCTTCGGTGATCAATTTTTCCTTTTCATAATCGCGCAGGTCGTTGTGCAAATCGCGGCGGATGTTGCGGATGGCGACACGCGCTTCTTCGAGGCGGTGATGCATCTGCTTGACCAGGTCGCGGCGGCGCTCTTCATCGAGCGGAGGCAGGTTCAGGTGAATCACCTTTCCATCGGAATTGGGATTCAGCCCCAGGTTTGAGGTGCGAATCGCCCGTTCGATATCCTTGAGCGACCCGGCATCGAACGGCTTGATCATCAACGAGCGCGGTTCCGGCACGCTGATGGTTGCCAGCTGCATAAGATGAGTGGGCGTCCCGTAATATTCCACTGGAAGTCGTTCCACGAGCGCGGGACTGGCGCGCCCGGTGCGAATGCCGGCAAGATCATCGCTCAAAGAATGGATCGCGCCAGCCATGCGGGTTTCGGCATCTTTCAACAGATCTCTAATTTCATCAGTGCTCACTATCTTCCTCCTGCAAAATAAATACAGTACAAGGATACCTTAAAATAGGGATTTATGCTATGGGAGCGGCAAAAAAGCGAGAGAAAATGCAAAAAACTGAGAGACTCTCATCGGGATATAAACGTTCCTCCTTCCAATTCATCGGAAGGAGGAACGATGCGTCTTTATCCTGCCTGACAAAATCTACGAACTGACCAGCGTGCCTACTGATTTGCCGCGCAAGGCGCTCGTCAAGGCGTTTTTATCCCAGAAGTTCAAAACGAGGATGGGGAGATTGTTTTCCATGCAAAGGGTCACCGCGGTGCTGTCCATCACGGTGAGGCGGCGATTCAGAAAATCAATGTATTTCATTTGATCGAACTTCTTCGCGTCCGGGTTCTTCTTGGGATCCGCATCATACACGCCATCCACCTTGGTGGCCTTGATCAACGCATCGGCGCCGATCTCGGTGGCGCGCAGGGCCGCGGCGGTATCCGTTGAAAAATACGGGTTGCCGGTGCCGGCGCTGAAGATAACGACACGTCCCTTTTCCAGGTGGCGAATCGCCCGGCGGCGGATGTAAGGCTCCGCAATGGCGCGCATTTCGATTGCCGACATCACCCGCGTATACGCCCCCGTCCGCTCGAGCGCATCCATCACCGACAGCGCATTCATCACCGTCGCCAGCATGCCCATGTAGTCTGCCGTCGCCCGATCCATGCCATGCTCAAGCCCCTGCTTGCCGCGCCACACATTCCCCCCGCCAATGACCACCGCCACTTCCACGCCCATTTCGCGCACTTCTTTGATGCGGCTGGCAACAGATTCGGCCTTATCCACATCAATGCCGAATCCCGATTCGCCGCTCAGCGCCTCCCCGCTTAATTTGAGAAGAATGCGTTTGTATTTCAACTCAGCCATTCATGCCTCCATGTATTTCTCTTTGTGTCACCCTGAGCGGGCGGCCGAGCGCAGTGCGGTGAGGGTCTCCTCCTCGGAATTAGAGATTCTTCGCTCCGCTCAGAATGACAAACAAGGTGGTTAACAACCAATTATAAAAAAAGCCAACCCGAAGGCTGGCTTTTAAAACTAATTACTGGACGCATTCTCGCCCAATTCCCAACGCTGGAAACGGCGCACGATCACGCTTTCGCCGATGGCGGCGACATTTTGCAAAATGAGTTTTTCAACCGTGAGCGACTCATCGCGGATGTAAGTCTGGCGCAACAGGCAGACCTCATCTTTGTATTTCTCGATGCGGCCTTCCACGATCTTATCGAGCATCTTTTCGGGCTTGCCTTCCTCGATGGCACGGGCGCGCGCGATTCCAGCCTCATGATCGAGTTCCGCCGCGGGAATATCCTCGGCCTTGATATACTTCGGCGCGCTCGCCGCGATCTGCAGAGCGATCTCGTGGGCAAGGGTGCGGAACTGTTCAGCGCGGGCCACAAAGTCGGTTTCACAGTTCACTTCCACCATCACGCCCACACGTCCGCCGCCATGAGAATACATCTCCACGACGCCATTCGAAGCTACACGGTCGGAACGCTTGGCGGCCGTCGCCATGCCTTTTTCGCGCAGCCAGTCCACCGCCTTTTGAAAATCGCCGTTGGATTCTTGAAGGGCTTTGCGGCAATCCAACATGGGGGCGTTGGTCGCGGCACGCAAGTCCTTGATCATCTGTGTCGTTATTTCCATATCACTATCCTTGACTTTCGTTTTCTTTTCGATGCAGGCTATGCGTTCCCGGCAACATCGTCAGCCGCAACGACATCATCGCCCTTGCGGGAGACATTCAATTTCGCCAGTGTGGAAGCGCCAAGCAGGGAATCTTCGCCCACTTCTTCGGTATCCACATCCACCACAGGTTTGCGCGGACCGCGAGCCTTGGGCTTGCCTTCGCCCTGGGCCTCGGTGGAAACGGGCTGTTCGGATTCCTCATCCTTGCGTAACGCCTTTCCTTCGAGCACGGCATCAGCCACTTTGGCAACCAGCAGTTTGATGGCGCGAATCGCATCGTCGTTGGAGGGAATGACGTAATCCACATTCTGCGGATTGCAGTTGGTATCCACCATCGCAACAATCGGGATCTTCAGCAGGTTCGCTTCGCGCACAGCCGCTTCTTCGCGGCCAACGTCAATGATGAAAAGAAGATCGGGGCGGCGCTTCAAAATACGCGCGCCGGACAAACGAGTTGAAAGGCGGGTAATCTCGCGCTCGATCAACAAGCCTTCCTTCTTCGTCAGGCGGTTGATTTCTTCTGAACTGTGCACCTTCTCGAGGCGCTCCAATTCCTGAATGCGCTGGTACATGGTGCTCCAGTTGGTGAGCATACCGCCCATCCAGCGTTCGGTCACGTAAGGCATGCCGCAACGAACGGCTTCCTCGGCCACAGTCTCCTGCGCCTGGCGCTTGGTACCAACGAACAAAATCGTACCGCCGCCCGCAACCGTATCGCGAATGACATTGTAACCCTGATTCAACAGCTTGACGGTCTGTTGCAGGTCAATGATATGAATGCCGTTACGTTCAGTGAAGATGTACGGTTTCATACGGGGGTCCCACTTGTTGGTGCGATGCCCAAAGTGGACGCCGCTCTCAAGCAGGGCCTTCATGGAAATGAC
>JBBIUO010000221.1:1285-7175 GCA_037440205.1 Chloroflexota bacterium | reverse complement strand
AAGGTAGCGCTTTTGTCAAAGCGCGCGGTTTGCGGCGAGGCGTGTGGCGGGGACAATTCCCAGTTCGTCAATTTCATCCGCCGGGGCGAAGCCAATGCCCCATTCGCGGGCAATCTCTTTGATGCGCGGAATTAATTGGGATCGTTTTCGGGGAGTCAACTGCTTGGAATCGCGCACCCCGCTCAACGTCTGGGAAAGAAGCGGGTTGTCATCGGGCAGAATCACGGCGCCGACGCAGACCGGGCCGGCCAGCGCGCCGCGTCCCGCTTCGTCCAATCCCGCAACATATTTGAATGCAGGCCATAATTCCCGCTCGTGGAGAAGGTCAGGGGTTGAGATCATAGCGGCCGCGCGCGGCGTTCAGGTGAATGCGGAAGATGTCGCCGATCATACGCAGGGCGTCGCGCACCGCGCTCACTTTGCTGTCCGGGTCGAAATACCAGTGGATGGGGATTTCCTTGATCTGCATTTTTTTTCGGCGCGCGAGGTACAGAAGTTCGATGTCGAAGGACCATCCCGCAAGCGTTTGCCGGCTGAAGATTTCTTCCACCACTTCGGCGCGGAAACATTTGAAGCCGCATTGCGTATCGTTCAACCCCGGCAGGATCAGGGAACGGATCACAAAATTGATGGCGCGCCCGCCCCAGTGACGATAATACGGCTCGTGATAACGGATCGCCCCCGGCGCTTCGCGCGATGCGATGGCAAGGTCGAAGTCCTCGATGGCAGGCGGCAGAAATTTTTGCACCTCCTCGATGGGCATGGAAAGGTCGGCATCGCAGATGAAACGGTAGCGGCCGCGCGCCTCCAACATGCCGCGCCGCACGGCGTTGCCTTTGCCGCGATGTTCCTCGCGGATGACGATCAGGTTGGGATGACGGGCTGCGAATTCGCGCGCCGCCTCCAGCGTGCCATCCGAACTTCCATTTTCCACGACAATGACTTCGGATATATAAGACTGCCCCTCCAGAAAGGCAAGGACTTTCCCCAGCGTGCGAGGCAGGCGGCCCTCTTCGTTATAGGCCGGGATAATGATGGACAGGAACGGAGTTGTCAAAGCAGGTTATAGGTTGTTGTAGAGGAAAACGGCAAACCCAAGGAGGACACAGCACTCCACGAGAAACATACCGGCCAGCAGGATGATTTGTGTATTTCCCAAACCCAGAAAATTCCCTTTCTTCGGCGCGGGCCTTGGGTGCGGCGCCGGCTGGGACTGTTGAGGCGTGTTTTGGGCCTGCATGGCGGGCTGGGCTGTTTCCTCTTCAAAAGCAAAACCGAGGTCAGACGCATTAAAAGATGCCTGGCCAGGCTCGGGAGGTTTGACAGCCTCCAACTCCGCGGGCGGGCGGGGCTCGATGATCCGGTCGGCGAGTTCGTGAATAAAATCCGTGCGCCAGACGGGACGCGCCTGCAACAGCGTGGTTGCAAATTGTTTGATCGCATCGCTCCGCACCACGCGCGCCACCGGGCGGACAGATTCGATCTGTGCGCCGGGGTCCGCCGCGATCAACACCGCCTCCACCGGGCTGGGCATCTCGATCTTTTGAATCTTCAGGTATTTGGAAAAGGCGTTCGTCAACTGCATGACGCGGCCGATGTAATTGATCGGCGCAGGCTGGGCCCGGCCATCGTTGCCCACCGTGTTCCACTGATCGCCTTTCGCCTCGAAACGCCCCTTTTCCTTCGTCACGTAAATGACCCAGATGCCTCCCGAACTGATCAACACCAGCGGGATGACGATCTCGCTGTTCGGCAGGGTGAAGTTGCGAATCAACACAAAGCCCTTCTCCAGCAGGCGATCCAACTGCGCGATCACCGTCTTCTGGGCTTCCAATTCGCCATACCAGCTCAACCCGTATTTCAGCGTCCCCTGAACACGGGCAATGAGGTTGATGCTGCCGTCGGCATCCTGTAACGGGGTCTTATCAATGACTTTCATTCAAATTCACTTTTAGAATACGGGCGCATCCTCGAGTTCGTCACGAGTGGCATTTTCGTGCGTGGCAAGCAGTTCGTGCCCGTCCTGGTTCACGATCAACACCGGCTTACCGGTTTTGAATGTGCTGGCGCGCAATTCCTCGCGCGAGCCGGTCACGTATTGCTGGCCTTTCTTCAAGCGCTCCAAAAGCGTCTTGCGCTCCAGCAAAACGCGGTCTGAAAACGTCGCGCCGCGCCGCTCGTAGGCGCGCACAACCACGATCTGTCCGTTCTTGTAACGAACCGCTTCGATGACGCCGTCTATCTTTTTCGCCATGAGACATCCTTCTGCATAATTTTAACACACGCGGGTTAAATTTACAGAGACACAAGCCACAGAGAATTACTCCGTGTCCCTGTGCCTCTGTCTGGCAGTCGGGGCGCTGGGATTTGAACCCAGGGCCTCTTGCTCCCAAAGCAAGCGCGCTAGCCGGACTGCGCTACGCCCCGATCAAATGGACGGGGCGAGTATAATGCGAAGGATGAGCGCCCGTCAAGGAATCCTTTTCATCGCATGTCTCCCGCTTCTTTTTGGACTTTCAGCCTGCCAGCCATCAAATGAGTTGATCCCCACCCGGACAGTATCGCCGTCAACGCCCACCGCCACAGCCACCCCCACCCCAATTCCGCTTCCCGCATCCCCCACCCCGATAAATTGTCTCACCCTCCCCGGCATCCTCAAACAGGATGTGGTTTCGACCACGGTCCCTCCGCAGGAATTCATCATCTACCTGCCGCCCTGCTATGAAGAATCCGCAAGCGAGCGTTATCCCGTTCTCTACCTGCTTCACGGTCAAACCTACACCCAGGATCAATGGGTGCGGTTGGGCGTTCCTTCCATGGCGGATCAATACATCCAGCAAGGAGCATCCCCCTTCATCATTGTCTTCCCCGATGACCGATATTGGAATGTGCCGGCAGGCGCCGGTTTCGGCGACCGTTTTATCAACGACCTCATCCCCTACGTCGACTCAAATTACCGCACCCTGACAGACCGCAAATATCGTTATCTTGGCGGCCTCTCACGCGGAGGCGGCTGGGCGGTGAAACTCGGCTTCGAGCATACAGAGTTGTTTGGCGCGCTTGGCCTGCACTCGCCGGCTATCTTCAAAGACAACGCGCCCTACCTCGACAGGATCATCAAGGATTTACCGGAAGAGAATCGTCCAAAACTCTGGCTCGATATTGGCGACGCCGACAGGGAGTTATCGAACGCCATCCTCTTCGAGGAAATCCTCACCCAAAACGATTACGTCCACGAATTTCATCTCTTCTCCGGCGACCACACCGAAACCTACTGGGGCGCCCACGTGGATCAATACCTGCTCTGGTATGTGGGGCAATGGCAAAAAGAAACGACCGAGCAGTAAGATATAATCCTTGAAACTTTTTACCCAGGAGAATCAATGAACATTTTCGTCACAGGCGGCGCGGGCTATATCGGTTCCGCCACCGCCGAAGCGCTGATCAAGGCCGGGCATTCCGTCACCGTATTCGACTCGCTCGTCACGGGTCATCGCGCCGCAATTCCCGAAGGCGCGAAATTCATCCACGCCTCGCTGGATGACAGTCACGCCCTTGCCGAAGCGCTTCTGAATGGAAAATACGACGCCATCATGCACTTCGCCGCGTTCATTGAAGCAGGTGAAAGCATGAAGGATCCCGGCAAATTCTTCCGCAACAATTTTTCGAATTCGATTCAACTCATGGAAACCGCCGTTCGATTCGACGTGAAAAAATTCGTTCTTTCCTCCACGGCGGCGGTGTATCAATCCAGCGAAGAGCCGTTGACCGAAGATTCCCCTCTTGGCCCGACAAACGTCTACGGCCACACAAAACTGATGACCGAACAGGCGCTCGAATGGTATCGAAGCATTCACGGCCTGCGCTTTGCCGCGCTGAGATATTTCAATGCTTGCGGCGCCCTGCCCGGTCGCGGCGAGGCGCACCAGCCCGAATCACATCTCATTCCGCGTGTGTTGGGCGTGCCGCTGGGTCATCTTGACTCCATCAACATCAACGGCAATGACTATCCCACGCCAGATGGAACCTGCATCCGCGATTACATTCACATCGCGGACTTGGTATCGGCGCACATCCTCGCGCTCGATGCGCTCGAATCAAAAGACAAAATGATCTACAACATCGGCAGTGGAAATGGATTCTCCGTCCGCGAGGTGATCGAAACCGCCCGCAAAGTGACGGGTCATGCCATTCCCGCCATCGAATCCCCGCGCCGACCCGGCGACTCGGCCCGCCTTGTCGCCTCGCCGAAGAAGATCATGAGCGAACTCGGCTGGAAGCCGACACACACAACATGCAGGAAATTCTCTCCAGTGCATGGGAGTGGCACAAGTCGCACCCAAACGGATACGAATCAGTGAAGTAGAGTCCGACTACAGCGAACCAATTGCGCTTGATGGGGGTGGTTCCTGTTCCTTCCTTCCGCCGCGCAAAAAGAAAAGCGGAACGATGATGGCAATCAAACCGCCGGGGATACACAGCGGCAGGAAGCAGGCAAGGTAAAAACCAAGCAGGGAATACCCAATGGATGCAAGTGTGATGTCGGTGCTTGTCCCATCGGAATCGACACATTCCACGTAGAAGTTGCTTTCACCGGGCCGGTTGTACGAAGCGGTATATTCCTCATACTTCACCGTCCCATTGGGGCAGGAAAGCGGCGCGGTCATTTTGAAAATCTGCTCCGCATCGGAGGCAATGGTGACGCCTGCAATCCCGCCAAAGGAAACCAGGGCAATAAAAGACGAGGCGGTACAAACGATTATCAACAGAATGATCTGGCCGATAATCACACCGGTAAGTCGGTTTTTCATGTCAACTCCTTTTATTTCCTTTTATGCGGCGCGGACTTGCTTCCCTTCGTCATCCTCCGGTACGGCGGCATATTGACCACCAGCACCTGCGACATGGAAGGGTCGAGCAGTTTATTCCACAAATTGGGATAACTAAGCGCGAAGGAATCGGGATGCAGGGTAGAGGTCAACACGGTGGGCAGATGGGCGTTGTAACGATAATTCAACATGCTGTATAGCTTATCCTCCGCCCAGGCAGAGCCTGCTCCGCTTTCCTTCAAATCATCCAGGATCAATAAAGGCGTTGTGCGAATCTCGTTGAAACGGCGGTCGAACGAAACGTCCGAACTGGGGCGAAAGGTCTGACGCAGATAATCGAGCAGGGCTGAGACCTCGACGAGGATCGCCTGTCCACCGAGGCCGATGCGGTAATTTCCAATCGCCGCCGCAAGATGAGTCTTCCCGCAAAATGACTGCCCGAGGAACACGAGCCAGCCGTTCGGTTCTTCCGAGAAGCGCGCCGCCGCGGCAAATGCGTCGTGCAGGGTCTTCACATCCTCACGGGTCACTTTGACGCGCGTGATTTCCTTATCCTTGTACTTGTTCCCGAATTTATCCTGCTTTTCGGTCACGACAGTTGTCGTCACCTCTTTGCCAATTTCATCCTCGCGCATCTGGAATTTTTCGAAGGTCATCGCCTTCATCTCCGGCAGGGACAACATGGAAACGCCGGGATTGCTGGTTTCCTCCGGCCTGCGGTAGTCCGGCGCGCTGATCTTGATATATTTTACGAATTCGTCATCCTGCAAGCGCGAACGGATGCGTCCCTCGATTTCATCGAGCATCAAATTCGTCGTGATGACGGTCGCCAATTTGTTGATGTAGCGATAATTGATGATCTGGAATAATTTCTCCTGCGCCCAGCCCGTGGCGTTCTGCGTGCCAAAGTCATCGAGGATCAGCAAATCCGCATTGCGGATTTCCTCGAAGCGCTGCTCAAACGTCGTTTCGGGGTCGTTGTAGGAAAAGCGCAGTGAATCCAGCAAATCGGGAACCGTGATGAACAAAGTCGGCACACCGTTGCTCACTGCGTCGTTTGC
>JBBIUO010000221.1:0-1268 GCA_037440205.1 Chloroflexota bacterium | reverse complement strand
TGGGTTTTCCCACAGCCGTAGCCGCCCTCCAGCAAAATCCATCCCTGCCGCGCGCGCACGAATTCCTCACATGATTCAAATGCCGAGCGCAGGTTTTCCTTTTCCTGTACGGTCATGAATTTCGCCTTTTCATTTCCAGCGGGATTGAAGTTTTCGAACGTCAAATGGCTCAAACGATCCAGGTTGCTCAAGGCAAACAAACGTTTGCGCGCGTTTTCCGCAACATCCTTCGCGCGGCACACGCACGATTCCAATTTGCCGAACTTTTCATGACCCAGCGGCACATCCAAACGCACGTACCCCGCGCCGTGACAATGCGGGCAGTTCGGGTCGCCCAGCGTTTTCACCAAAACCTCACTCGCGGTTGATGAACTCGGAGAACTCGCTGTCGGTGTATCGGTCCGCATCTTTGATAATGTCCTGTTTATTTTTTCTTTCATCTTTCCCGTTTTCCTTCCAGCGCGTCAAAATGGCTTCCACGTATCTCCAGTTGCGGACATTACGACTCACCGCAATCTCGAACGCCTCCTCGAACCACGCGCCCGGATAATTTTTTTCCGCCTCGCGCAGCATGTCCGAGATCAACGGCGTCAGCGGGCCGATGTTTTCTTCATACAATTTAAAAACATTCGACTTCTTCAACGGCGCAGACATGATCCTTGCCGATTCGCGCCACTGGCCCTTTGCGAACGCTTCAGCGGCGAGACGTCCGCGCGGGGAATTGAGGAAATAAAAGACGTCCGCTTCATGCCCCGCCTTGAGCAGGGTGCCTCGTTCCAGGCATTTCTTCAACCCGCGCCGAATCTCCTTAATCCCCATCCCAAGCGACTCAGTCTCGAAATCTGTTTCGCACAACGCGCGGAAATTCCCTTCGATGTGTTCGATCCGCCAGATGGCATAAAGCGCCACCTTCAATTCCGCCGCATCTTCGATCTCATTCAACAATCGAATGAACGAGTCGGGGATTTGGGTGAATGTTTCAGAGGAGGTAAAGCCGGGGAAGAGAGACATTTGCGTTTTGCGTATTGCGTTTTGCGCAAAACAAAAAGGCAAAACGCAATGACATTACTCGTTTGGTCGGAACACCTTCGTCGCCGCATTCTCGAACTTCGCCAGCGCGCCGCGGAAGATCAACTCCACGCTCCCCACCGGGCCGTTGCGGTGTTTGGCGATGATGATCTCGGCGATGTTCTGCTTCTCGCTGTCGTTCTCGTATTGGTCCGGGCGGTAGATGAACATGACGATGTCGGCGTCCTGCTCTAAAGATC
>JBBIUO010000220.1:0-7207 GCA_037440205.1 Chloroflexota bacterium | reverse complement strand
GGCTGATGTCGTTTCTCGTTATGCTCATGTCGCTCTTTCGTGATCTACTGAGTATTTGATGGCGGTTGAAATTTTATCCCCCGCAAGATAGATAAGCCTGCAAACAGATCATTCGCAGGAAATCACCAAAAAATTCACGTTGTAGATCGTTGCCGGCCCATACACCGAGAGGAATTGCATGGACTTGTTATCCACGTAGGCGGCGGTCATGTTGGCTGGAACGGACACAGTGATCGAGTCAATCGGGTTCGTCATTTGCCACGCTGCGAAGGCGCCCGGCTGTTGCCACATGGTTGAACTACCCCCAAACAACTCCGCCGCCATCCCCGCTGTAGGAGGGCATGAAGCCCTGCCGGGGCCGCGACCAACTTCCACAACTGTATCGGGCAAATCAACAATGGCTGGCTTCGCATCGTCAGGCACGAGATCGAGCAGGAGTTCAACCGTGGAAGGCTTATTTGCCGTCGGCACGGGAGTTGCTTTCCCCATCAACACAGCAAGATTCCCGCTCGCATATAACCAGCCGCCCGCGAGGGCAAAGATCACGAAAACAGACACTCCCGCCAGGATCCAGAATTTCTGGTTCTGCCGCCGGGCATCCTGTTCGGCAACCTTCTGCAACTTTACAAAAATGGCCTCCGCCCGTTCCCGCGTCACTCCCGACTGCATCAGGGTCAGTTGGATCATCTTCGGCTTGTTGCCCAGCCGGTACATGCCCAGCGCGCGATTCCATGCATCCTCATCGGAAAGTTCTTGAACCGGCGGAGCCGTTTTCCTTTCCGAGGCGGGAACGCGCCGCTGGCTGATGATCGCAGACAGCCTCGATGCCTCCACCCAGCGGTTGTGAACAACGGCGTCAATGGATTCGTAAGCGTCGGGAATGTATTTCAAGCGGATATACCTGCCCCCGTTTTCCACTTCAAACGATATGCCGCAGCGGGCACAGGACAGGTAATCCGGATGATCCGGCAAATGGGTTGCCTTCAAATTTGTTGCGCCGCAGGCCGGGCAATGACCGTTCTCCGCCCAAATGTCGGGGATTTCCCATTTGGGTGATTGCGCCGGGGAGAGTGTGCTTTCTTCAATTCTCATGCTTTTTAAAATTCTAATCCCACTCATCCACAAAACATCCTTACAACCCCCCAACAGGCTGGCTTCCAATCCAGAGAAATCCAGTCAAAAAACAGGTCGCTACAGAAGTCAATGGAAGCCCGCGCTCGAGGCGGCGTTCCCGCCGGGACAGCGGCGGGAGCACTTGTGCAAAACCCAGGGAGATCCTATATTTTTTTTGCTTTTGCCTCGTTCCACAAGGCATCCATCTCCTCCAACGTCATGTCGGATAAATTCCGTCCCTGCCCTTTCGCACCCTGCTCCACGTAGGAAAAGCGCTTTTTGAATTTCATGTTCGTCCCACGCAAAGCGGATTCGGCATCCACTTTTCGCCAGCGCGCGAGGTTGACCAGCACGAAGAACAGGTCGCCCAACTCGGAGGTGACCTCCTCGATATTTTGCGCGCTTTTTACCTCCTCGATCTCCTCGCGGATTTTATCCAGCACACCTTCGATCTCGGGCCAGTCAAAGCCGACGCGCGCGGCGCGATCCTGATATTCCTGCGCCTGTGTCAACGCCGGTAACGCGGAGGGAACGCCGTCGAGCAGTCCCTTTTTTTCTTTTTCCTTCCCGTTCTCTTTGCGCTCTTTTTCTTTCAACTTTTCCCAATTTTCCAAAACACCTTTTACGCCGTCCAGTTTTACATCGCCGAACACGTGCGGGTGGCGGCGGACGATCTTGTCGTAAATGTGTTTGATGACCACGTTCATGGAAAATTCACCCGCTTCATTGGCGATCTGGGAATTTAAAACCACCTGCAAAAGCAGGTCGCCAAATTCCTCGCGCATCCCGGCAGGATCGTTTTCGTCCATGGCGGAGAGGGCTTCGTAGGTTTCTTCGAGCAAATGCGTGCGCAGGGTCTGGTGGGTTTGCTCCTTATCCCAAGGACATCCATCCGGCGCGCGCAAATGCGCCACGATCTCGGCAAAGGATTCAAAGGATGTCCCTTCGCCCAACGAGGGAACGAAGAGGCAGGTGGATGCGGAGAATTCTGTAAACGTACCGAGATTTGAGAGGGTCGTGCTTCGTGATGCTTGTTGCGTAACAAGGTCCACCGCATGGCTTTCAGGATACACCGCCAGCAAAACTTTTTGTATTTGCGCGGCCCGTTCGGGTGAGTCAATGCCGAGGATGAGGGTATCTGCGTCGGGTGGAGTGGGAGGATAATGCGCAGATGCAAGATCCTGCGCTTCGAGCAGAATCAGTTTCCGGGGCGGCGCGATGCGAAGCGTGTCAAATACCGAGGCGGCGAGGGAGAAGTCCATATCGTCTCCTTAAACGCAAAGCGCGAAACGCAAAGTGAAACCATGCGTTCGCGCATTGCGCATCTTGTTTTGCGAATTGCGTTTTTCGTTTAGCGTTTGGTGTAGGTGGGCGCCTTGCGGGCTTTCTTGAGACCGGGTTTCTTGCGTTCCTTCACGCGGGCGTCGCGGGTGAGCAGACCCTTTTTGCGCAGGGCGGCGGTCCAGTCTGCGTTGATGAGCTGAAGGGCGCGGGCAATGCCGAGGCGGACGGATTCGGTCTGGCCGGAGGTGCCTCCGCCGTTCACCATAACGGTCACGTCATATTTGCCGGGTTCCTGCCCCACCGCGCCGAACGGGCGCATGATGTCTTCGACATCGCCCATGCGGGTGAAGAAGGCGGCGCCTTCCTTTTCGTTCACCGTAAATCTGCCGCTTCCGTTGGTCACGCGCACACGGGCGGTGCTTGCCTTGCGGCGGCCAATGCCTTCGTAATATTGAGCCATAATTTTCTACCTCTTTTATTTTACTTGCACGGTGTGCGGGTGTTCGGGGCCGGCATAGATCTTCAGGCGCTTCAACACGGCGCGCCCCATGCGGTTGTGCGGCAACATGCCCCACACGGCGTCGCGCAGGGCGCGGTCGGGATATGTGGCAAGTTGGTCGCGCAGGGAGATGCTCTTCAGGCCGCCGGGATATCCGGAATGCCTGTGGTAGACCTTGCTTTCCAGTTTGGAACTGGTTTTGGTTCCGGTCACGGTCACGCGCCCGGCATTCACCACCACCACAAAATCTCCCATTTCCACGCCGGGCGTGAAGGAAGGTTTGTGTTTGCCGAGCAGGATATGCGCGATGCGCGCAGCCAGACGGCCCAGGGTCTGCCCTTCGGCGTCCATGACAACCCAGTCGCGCTGAATTTCAGCGGCTTTCGGATAGTACGTTTTCTGTTGCACTTTCGTCACTCCGTTTCATAATGTTGCGTAGGATGCGTTCTCCAACGCATCCGCCGACGTTAGAGAACGTCAGCTACATTTATTGTGATCCATAATTTACTTCAACCAATGTCAGTCCATGTGCGGGGGCCAGCCCGGCGGGAATTTTCTCCCGCTTCGCCAACGCCTTGCGGATTTTCTCCGGCGGGAATTTTCCCTGCGCGGCGGCGACTTGCACAAAAACGAGCCGTCTCACCATGCGATATAAAAACGCATCCGCCCTGACCTCGAACTGCCACTCGCCATCGGGCATTTTCTTCCATTCGGCTTTTGTCACCGTGCGCACCGTCGTGCCTCTCGGCGTGGTCGGCGAGCCCATGGCGGCAAAATCATGTGTGCCGAGAAAGATACCCGCGCTCTGGTCGAGGGAGTCTTCATCGAGGGCGGGCCACACCCGCCATAAAAATCTCTCCCGCAATGGGTCGCGGATCTGCGAGCAAAACAACCGGTAACGGTATTCACGCGAGACCGCATCGAAGCGCGGGTGGAAATCTGCCGGGGCGGCGATCAGGCTTTTTACAACAAGATCAGGCGGCAGGTCGGTGTTGAGCGCGCGAAGCAGTTTTTCCTCCGAGTGCGCCCAATCGAAATCGAATGCGGCCACCTGTCCCGTCGCATGGACTCCCGTATCGGTGCGGCCAGCCATGAGAATGGATTTTCCCGGCCAGCCCAGTTTGCAGAGGGCTTTTTCCAACTCGCCCTGCACGGTGCGGGATTTTGCCTGTATCTGGCTTCCGGTAAAGCCGGTGCCATCGTAGGCAAGGATCACTTGGTAACGTGCCATTTCCAGTTATCAGTGACCAGTATTCAGTTATCAGTGCTGATCACTGCCTACTGATTACTGTTCACTGTCTTACTCTTCCACCAGTTCCAAAATCACCATCTCAGCCGAGTCGCCGAGGCGGGGGCCGAGTTTTGTCACGCGGGTGTAACCGCCGGGGCGGGTTGCAAAGCGCGGGGCGATCTCGTCGAACAGACGTTTGATGATCTGGTTGTCGCCCAGTTTTGAAATAGCGAGACGGCGGGCGTTCAGTTTTTCCGCGTCGGTGCCGTTGGCGCTGTTGCGCGCGAGGGTGATCAGGCGTTCGGCATCGCCGCGAATCGCGGCGGCCTTGGCCTCGGTGGTTTTGATCCGTTCGTGTGTAAAGAACTGTTTGATCAGGTTGCGCCGCAGGGCAATACGCGAGCCCTTGGTGCGTCCCAAAATATAACCTGCTACTGAATGTCTCATCTTCTAACTCTCCGAGGATTTGTCTTCTTTCATGAAGCCCTTTTCCTGCATCTTCTGGCGGAGTTCATCGAGACTCTTCTCGCCGAAGTTGCGGATGGACATGACCGCGGTCTCGCCTTTTTCGAGTAAGTCGAGCACATCGCCAACGTTGGTGATGCCGGTGCGCTTCAGGGAATTGAAGACGCGCACGGAAAGGTCCAGGGCTTCCACTGGCGTTTCGGCCAGTTCACTGCTCAAACGGCTTCCCGAAGATTCGCGTTCCACAGCCACCGCGAGCATTTCTTCGTTGATGCCGGCGATGTAGCGCAGGTGGTCAATGAGGATGCGGGCGGAGGAACTGAGAGCGCGTTCCGGCGAGATGGTGCCGTCGGTCCAAATTTCCAAAATCAATTTATCGTAATTCGTGCTCTGACCCACGCGGGCAGAGGCCACTTCCCAATTCACGCGTTTCACCGGGCTGTAGATCGCATCCACCGGAAGTTCGCCGATGGGCATGTGCCCGGCGCGTTCGTTGGCCGGGGAATATCCGCGGCCGCGTTCCACGACAAACTCGATGTCGTGCTTGGTTTTTGCGCCGTCCACGGTGAAGAGATATGTGTCGGGGTTGACGATCTCCACTTCGGCCGGGGTGACGATGTCCGCCGCGGTGACGGTTCCCTCGCCGCGCACTTCGAGGTGCATGCGGGCGCTGTCCACGCCGTCCATCTTGATGCGGATCTGTTTGACCTGCAACATGACCTGGATGACGTCTTCGCGCACACCGGGGATGTCGCTGAACTCATGCAAAACGTCCGCGAAGCGCATGGAGGTAATGGCGGTCCCTTCGAGGGAGGAAAGCAGAACGCGGCGCAGGGCATTGCCCAGCGTCACGCCATAGCCGCCCTCCAACGGGCTGATTACGAATTTGCCATAGTTTCGAGCCTCTGCTTCACGCTCGATCTTCGGCATAACCATGTTCGTGATGATACCAGTCACGGTTCACCTTTCCCTTTATCTAATGCCCGGGGCCGGGCAACCAACTGCCAGTCCGGCCCGAAGCGCAAATGGAAGATTAGCGTCTGGAGTAGTATTCGACGATCAATTGCTCGTCGAGACTTCCGTCAATTTCAGCACGTTCCGGCATGCGGGACAAAGTACCTGTCAGGGTTTTGACATCGCGGTTGAGCCAGCCGGGGGCATTGCGTTTTTCGGTGTAGGCGCCCAGGTCCTTGAAATAGGTCAATTTGCCCGAGCCTTCGCGCACACTGATGGTATCGCCTTCGCTGAGGAGCATGGAAGGCACATCGGTACGGCGGCCATTCACAGTAAAGTGGCCGTGCGTAACCAGAAGCCGCGCCTGCGAACGGCTGGATGCAAACCCAAGGCGGAACACCACATTATCGAGCCGAGACTCCAAAATCTGGAGAAGGTTTAAACCGGTAAGGCCTCGACGTCTAATAGCCGTATCATAGTAGCGGCGGAACTGCCTCTCCATCACACCATAGACGCGGCGGGCCTTTTGTTTGGCGCGCAACTGGCGGGCAAAGTCGGACGCGCGTCCGGTGCCCATGCCCTTGCCGCTTCCGCGTCCTGCGGTGCGTCCATGCTGGCCGGGGGCAAAATCCCGTTTTTCAAAAGAACACTTGGGCGTAAAACAGCGTTCCCCTTTCAGGAACAACTTCTCGCCTTCGCGTCTGCAAAGTTTACAAACTGGACTTAATGTTTTAGCCATCTTTGTTACAACCTCATTTTACACACGTCGCTTTTTCGGAGGGCGGCATCCATTGTGCGGCACCGGCGTGATATCCGAAATCGAGCGGACTTTCAAACCCATGGACTGGACGGCGCGGATCGCATTTTCGCGGCCCGGGCCGGGGCCTTTTACAAACAGATCCACATCCTGCAAGCCCAATTGCTGGGCGGCTTTTAAAGCCTGTTCAGCGGCGAGGCGCGCGGCAAAAGGCGTGCTCTTGCGGGAGCCTTTGAAACCAGCGGAGCCGGCGGAACCCCAGGCAACCGTGTTGCCTTCGGTATCGGTGACCGTCACAATGGTATTATTGAAGGAAGCGAAGATGTGCACCTGCCCGTAGGACAGGGTACGCTTCCCTTTTTTTGCGCCCGATGGGCGGCGGGTGGAACGAACACTCTGAGCCATTTTTCTTTATACCTTTCGGACAGATTTACTTCTTGGCGCCCTTGCGACGACCGCGGCCGGCAACCGTTTTCTTGGTGCCCTTGCGAACGCGGGCATTCGTCCGCGTGCGCTGGCCTCTCACGGGCAGGTTACGGCGATGACGCAAGCCGCGATATGACCCGATCTCGATCAGGCGCTTGATGTTCATTTGAACTTCACGGCGCAGGTCGCCTTCAACCTTATAATTTTTTGAAATGTATTCGCGAATGGCGGAAACCTCCGCCTCGCTTAAATCCTTGATGCGCGTATCAGGATTGACCTTGGTGTGAGCCAAGATTTTCTGCGCGCGTGTCGGCCCAATACCGAAGAGGTACGTCAGGCCAACTTCAACCCGCTTGTTGCGGGGCAGGTCAACACCTTCAATTCTCGCCATAATTTAACCCTGCCTCTGTTTGTGTTTTGGGTTTTCGCAAATGACGTAGATGCGGCCTTTGCGCCGGATGATACGGCACTTGGCGCA
>JBBIUO010000219.1:0-7208 GCA_037440205.1 Chloroflexota bacterium | reverse complement strand
TGTCACCAATCAAAGCAGTGTTCTTCGACCAGGACGGCGTGATCATTGACACCGAACGCGATGGTCACCGCGTCTCATTCAACATGACCTTCAAGGAATTCGGCTTCACCGACGAGTGGAACGTGGAGTATTACCACGAACTATTGCAGGTCGGCGGCGGCAAGGAACGCATGAAGCATTACTGGAAGACCAAGGGGTTTTCCAAGCCAATGAGCGAGGAGGAGATTGATAACCTCGTCAAGGAAATGCACAAGCGCAAGACAGCCTTGTTCGTGGAACTGATCGAGACAGGCAAACTCCCATTACGCCCGGGCATTCATCGGTTTATGAAAGAAGCGATGGATGCCGGTCTCAAGATCGCAGTCTGCACCACGTCCAATGAACAGGCCGCGAAAGCCATCACCGAAAAGATCCTCACAGACATCAAATTCGAGATCGTGCTGGCAGGCGATGTGGTCAGCAAGAAGAAGCCCGATCCCGAAATCTACAACCTCGCGCTCTCCAAACTTGGATTGAAGCCCGACGAAGTAATGGTGGTGGAGGATTCCAAGAACGGCGTGGCCGCGTCGAAGGCGGCAGGGATCAAGACCATCGTCACCACGAATCACTACACCGAAAAAGAAGATGTGAGCGCGGGCGATGTGATCGTCTCCTGCCTCGGCGACGCGGACGGCGAAAAAGCCGTTTTACGCAAAGGCGACCTCAAAGGTTTCGATGGCGTTGTGCATGTGAAACAGTTGATGGAGTTGTTTGGGTAGTTACGTATACATGTACACAGGTAGACACGTAAACAAGTACAATTGTTTGCGTGTCTACTTTTTTACCTGTCTACGTATCTACTTGTTTACCTCCCCCATGGATGAAATTCTCGACATCGTAAACGGCGAAGACATCGTGATAGACCAACAACCGCGCTCCACCGTCCATCAACGCGGATTGTGGCATCGCGGCGTGCATGTTTTTCTCTTCACCGAAGATGGCAAACTCCTCGTCCAAAAACGCAGCGCGGACCGCAAGCAGTATGCGTCATTATGGGATGGCTCCGTCTCGGAGCATGTCAAAGCCGGGGAAAGCTATCTCGAAGCGGCGATCCGCGGCATGAAAGAGGAAATGGGCGTGGAAGGAATCGCGCTTGAATCGCTCGTCAAATTCAGGATGAATTACGGCCCCAACGACAACGAGATCAGCGCCCTTTATAAAGGCATCGTAAATCCTTCGCAGGTAAAATTCGACCCAGTCGAAATCGCCGAAATAAACTACCACAGCATGGATGAACTTCGGGTGATGATCGAGAGCCAATCACATATTTTTTGCGGATGGTTCGTTGAAATACTAAAGTGGTATTGGGGGCAGTCGCCGAATATGATCGTTTACAAGGAAAAACCGCGAAGGCATATAAAACCATAACGCTCACCCTTATCTTTTTTGTTTTGACCGGTTGCAACGCAGAAGAACAGAATATCCCCATGCCGCCTGATTCAAACTCCAGTTCGCCAAACCAGCAAGTGGATGAGTCCGTCATCGTTTTGCTCAACCGCGATTACGATTATCCCGACGATCCGCGCATCGCATTGAAGATCGCGGAGTTCTTTCTTCAATAAACAAAACTAACAGGATTGAAAGGGCATCCACAATCCATCAGTTTTATAATAAGAGCGTTATCCATATCCGGGTAAAAATTTCAAGGGAAATGGAGCCGCCATCAAATGAACAAGGATTTTTTTGATGTGATCAAACGGGGCCACCTGGAAGTGGTGCAACGCCTCTTGAATTTAAACCCGGGCCTGATCTACGAAAAGGAAAACGGTCTCGGCCCGGTCATGGTCGCCGCCTATCATCACGAACCCGCCATCGTCGAATTCCTCTCGGAAAAAACGGGAAGCCTGAACATCTTCGAAGCCGCCGCCACCGGCAGGACGACCCAGATCGCCCGCCACCTCGCCCGCGACCCGCTTCTTGTCAACGCATACTCGGAGGATGGATTCCAGCCGCTTGGCCTGGCCAGCTCCTTCGGTCATTGCGAAACGGCGGAATATCTCATCAAAGCCGGCGCCTCCGTCAACTCCCCTTCCCAAAACCTGCAGAAGGCAACGCCCATCCAATCCGCAGTCGCGGCGGGGCACGTCACCATCGTCGTGCTTCTTCTCAACAACCGCGCCGATCCAAACGCGCGCGGACAGGGAGGCTACACGCCGCTCCATGCCGCCGCGCAAAACGGCGATGTCGCCGCCATTCGCACACTCCTCTTCAACGGTGCCGATCTGACGATCCGCGGCAAGGACGGAAAACTTCCGCTGGACCTGGCAATCGAAGCCGGTCATGCCGACGCGATAAAAATACTGAAAGAGGGAATCACCCGCCGCTTCAGGACGAAAATATCGATCCCCAAAATGGAGTGATCCAAAAGCAACCTCCCGACGATGGAAACGTATATCCTCGTCGGGAAGTTTTTTTCAAAGGAGTCCCCCATGAAAACAATCCATAAATTCATTTCCATTTTTTCCCTGATTGCCATCCTTGCCCTGGCCTTTGCCACACCGGCCCAGGCGTTCGATGGCCGCTCCGGTGACAAGGTTGTGATCGGCAAAGGCGAGGTCATCGAAGATGACGTCTACGTCACCGCGAATCAATTCGTGCTGGATGGAACCGTCAAAGGCGACCTGATCGTATTCGGCCAAACCATCACCATCAACGGCACTGTGGAAGGCGATCTCATCGCCGCAGGGCAAAGCGTCCAAGTGAACGGCACGGTCACAGACGATGCACGCATCGCGGGCGCCGCGCTTCAACTGGGCGAGAAGGCCTCCATCGGCGGGGATGTCGTTGCCGGGGGCGCAAGTTTTGAAACCAAGGAAAACAGCGCCATTGACGGCGAACTCGTTGTGGGCGCCGGGCAGGCATTGACGGCAGGAAGCGTCACCGGTGACGCATCGTTCGGAGTCGGTGCACTGGAATTGCGCGGCGAGTTTGGCGGAAACGTAAAAGCCGAAGTCGGCGAACCTGCAGAAGGCGGCGGCCCGCCCATGTCCATGTTCATGACCGATGTGCCTTTCACCATGCCGTCTGTCGCGCCCGGATTTACGATTACCGAAGATGCAAAGATCAAAGGCAACCTTGAATACACCCAGCGCAAGGATATAAAAATCCCATCGAACGTTGTGGGCGGCAAGGTCACTCGCAAGGAACCTGTTGTCAACGAAGATGAAGTTGTGGTTCCGCCCACACCGACAGAGACCGCGTTGAACTGGGTATTTGATCTCTTCCGCGCCATCGTCACACTCATCCTGCTTGGCTTGCTGTTGGGCTGGCTTGCCCCGATGTTCATAAAGACGCTTGCAGAAAAAATGCAAACCAACGCCGGTGCATCGCTTGGCTGGGGCGTCGTGGCGTTCGCCGCGTTTTTCTTCGCCATCTTCATCGTCGTCGTGGTGATGATCATTGGCGGCATCCTCTTCGGCACGTTGACACTCGGCAGTTTGAGCGGCACGATCATCGTAGTCAGCCTGCTTGCCATCTTTACCTTGATCGTCGGCTTTGTGCTGGTCACGGCCTTCCTCGCCAAGATCGTCGTTTCCTGGCTGGGCGGTAAACTGATTCTGGCGCGCATCAGCCCTGCGCTTGCCGAAAGCAAAATCTGGCCGCTTGTTTTGGGCGTGGTCATCGTTACCCTGCTCACAGCCCTGCCCGGAATCGGCTGGTTGTTCGGCCTTGTCGTGACATTCCTCGGCCTCGGCGCCCTCTGGCTCTGGGGACGCGAAATCATGCAGACACGCAAAGTCACCCCATAAATTTCCTGCTCAGAAGAACGCGGGCGGATCCAGGCGATCCGCCCGCTTCTTTTTTATTCGGAGGTTCCCAGCGCTTCACAAGAGCGCGTAATTGACGTTCTCTAACGTCAACGTTGCGCAGCACGCCGGTTCTTTGTTACAAACTACCCGAAAGGGTATAATCCCGCCCATGATGAACCCGGAACAAATCGAAAACAAACTCGACCGAATTCTTTTAAAGGTGCAAAAACCAGGTCGGTATGTCGGCGGCGAACTCAACATCACGGTCAAAAATTGGGATGCGGTCAAAACAAAAGTTGCCCTGGTCTTCCCCGATATTTACGACATCGGCGTCTCCAACGTCGGTCTGAAAATTTTGTACGATCAGATCAATCAGCGGGATGACGCGCTGGCTGAACGCGCCTACGCACCCTGGCTGGATATGGAAGAATTGATGCGCGAGCATGGGATTCCGCTCTACGCGCTCGAATCAAAACGACCCCTGGCCTGCTTCGACCTAATCGGCTTTACCCTCCCCTATGAGACTCTCTACACAAACACCCTCAACATTCTCGACCTCGCCGGCATTCCCGTCCGTTCGGCAGACCGCGACGAGACCCACCCCATCATCATCGCCGGCGGACATGCCGCCACCAACCCCGAGCCCATGCACGCCTTCATTGACGCATTCGTCATCGGCGAAGGGGAAGAAGTAATACACGATGTCATCAGCGTGGTGCAAAAACGCAACACGCAACACGCAACACGCAACCAAACCCTGAGAGAACTCGCTAAAATCCCCGGCGTCTACGTTCCCCGCTTCTACGAAACCACCTACCTCAAAGATGGGACCGTAGCGCACACCCTGCCGACCATTCCCGAGGCGCCCAAAGTGGTGAACAAACGCATCGTCGCCAAACTGCCTCCGCCGCCGGTCAAATTCATCGTGCCGAATATCGAGATCATCCACAACCGTGTCTCGGTGGAGATCATGCGGGGATGCACTCGCGGGTGTCGCTTCTGTCAGGCGGGCATGATCACCCGTCCCGTCCGGGAAAGAAGCGTGCAAGAGGTGGTGGATGCCGCCGATGCCGCCATCCGCGCCACAGGGTTTGAAGAACTCGCGCTGATGTCACTTTCCTCCTCCGACTACACCTACGTCACCGAATTGGTGGATGCCATCAGCAAACGCTTTGAAGGACGAAAACTTTCCGTCTCGCTTCCATCGCTTCGCATCGAATCGGTTTCGGTGGATTTGATGGATAAATTGAAACAGCATCGCTCCGCGGGATTCACCCTTGCGCCCGAAGCCGCCAGCGAACGGATGCGCCGCATTATCAACAAATTCATTCCCGATGACGATATCATCAACACCACGCGCGAAATCTACAGCCGCGGCTGGACGACCATCAAGTTGTATTTCATGATCGGCCACCCGAGCGAGACGCTCGAAGATGTGCAGGCCATCGTGGATTTGTGCAAGCGCGTGATCGCCGAGGGTCGGAAAGTGGCAGGCTGGAAGGTGAAACTTCACGCCGGGGTAAGCACGTTCGTGCCAAAACCGCAGACCCCATTTCAATGGGTTTCGTGCGACACGAAGGAAAGCGTGCTCGAAAAACAGGCGCTTCTCAAACGGCAACTGCTCAAAGACAAAAGCATCAAACTGAGTTGGACAAAACCCGAAGACACATTGCTGGAAGCATGGCTTTCGCGCGGCGACCGCAAAATGGCCGAAGTGATTTACACCGCCTGGAAGAACGGCGCGAAGTTCGATGCGTGGGATGAAGCGAAGAAACAGGATGCGTGGCTTTCCGCTTTTGAAGAACACGGCCTTGACCCGGCGTTTTACACTCACCGCCAGCGCCGCACGGATGAAGTCTTTCCGTGGGAGCACATCACCGCCGCGGTTCGCAAAAACTTTTTATTCCAGGATTTTCGCCAGTCGCTCGAAGGCCAGATCCGCGTGGACTGCCGTTTGAACTGCTTCGCCTGCGGCATCCTGCCGACGTTTGCAAACCTGCGCCGTGAAAACCCCGGCGAAGGCTGGAAATGCCCGGATGTGAAAAGCCCGAAGGCGGTGAGCAGTGATCAGTTGCCAGTGATCAGTGAGCAGTCAACAGTCGCAGGCGATTAAGGTGAACAAGAGTATTTTTCTCACACGTTTACAACACGAGCGCGACAGGTTCGAACTTCTCCTGAACCGGGTCGGCTTTTCGCGCCAGATGACGATGAGGGGTATCTTCGGCAAATCGTCCATCAAAGACATGCTGGCCGATGTCCTCGACCGCGAGCAGTTCCTTGCGGATCGCCTTGGCGAAGTTCTGCATGGAAACGTCCATGCGCCCTGCATGTCGCATTCCGCGCTGGAAAATTTTCAGGACGTGAACGGTTACCCGGATTACGAATCGCCGCTTTTCAAAAGGGAGGCGGGACTGCATTTCTCAGCATCGAAGTATCGAAACGTCTCGCTGGATGACATCGTGGAGCAGGAACTTGCCACGTACGGAAACATCGTCGCCGCTCTCGAAAAACTAACCCACGACCAGTGCCTCGAACACGATCTCTACCACCGCGCCGCCGAGCAGACCTACAAATCCTATCGCCGGGTGAGCGCGGAGATCGGCCACTGGCTGAAATCTGCCGCGCCGGAATCGTATTAGCCATGCGGGTGCGAATTACCTTCACCAAACAGGGCGCACTGCGATACACCGGACACCTCGACCTGCATCGTCTTTGGGAACGCGCCATGCGCCGCGCGGAACTGCCCATCACCTACTCGCAGGGATTCCATCCACAGCCGAAGATCAGTCTTGCCGCCGCTTTGCCGCTGGGATTTTCCTCGCGCTGTGAAGTGCTGGACGTGCGTCTGAACGACGAGATTCCAGTCGGCGAAATTTCACTGCGATTGAAGGATAATCTCCCCGCCGATATTCAAGTGACGAACGTGGAAGTCATAGACGAACGCGCGCCCGCCCTGCAGACGCAGGTTCTTTCAGCGGAGTACCATGCCCAATTGACGGAACCAGTTGACGGGTTCGATTTGAAGCGAAAGGTCGAGGCGTTGATGAGTTCCGAGTCGCTTCTCCGTGAACGTCGCGGAAAATCCTACGACCTGCGTCCGCTCATCGAATCGTTGACAGCAGACCCTGAAACAACAAGTTTGCAAATGACGCTCGCGGCGCGCGAAGGTGCGACAGGCCGCCCCGAAGAAGTGTTGAACGCGCTGGGCATCGAACCCGAAGCCGTGCGCGTGGAACGGACAAGAATCATTTTTCAGGAATAAGGAGAAATCAAATGGCGCTGATCGTTTCGTTATTCTTTGGTTTTGTTCCGATGTTTTTGTTTGCGGGGTTCGTGTACTGGCTGGATCGTTATGAAAAAGAGCCGAAGATTCTGCTTGGCGCGGCTTTCTTCTGGGGCGTGGTGATCGCGGCGGGCGGC
>JBBIUO010000218.1:0-7219 GCA_037440205.1 Chloroflexota bacterium | reverse complement strand
GCGGGAAGCGCGTGAGCGCGGCGCAGTCGAGGACCTCGAACAGGTGGAAGTCGAGGCGGCCAATGTTTTGATCCGTCAGGGAGAGCCACCGGCAGCCATGTATTTCGTGGAGGCTGGCGAACTCGCAGCCATCCTGGAAATTCCGCCAGATAAGTCTCTCCGCCTGCGGACAATCGGCCCGGGATCCACTGTCGGGGAGATTGGGATGTATCTGCGAATCCCGCCCACGGCTACGGTGGTTGCGTCCCTCAAAAGCGTGGTTTATAAATTGAGCATCGAGTCGCTTGAAAAAATGGAAATCGAAAATCCCGCGCTGGCATCCGGTCTGCATCGCTGGATCGTGCTGACGCTTTCACAGCGCCTCTCGGAAAACAACCGCACGCTTGAGGCGTTGTTGAACTAAAGCCCATTCACGCCGGCGCAGGTTCTGTCTTGTAACAAGGATGCGTCATGATCTATTCATCCTTTCTCCCTGCCAAAAACTCAGGGACGACAAAGGCAAACGGCATGACCGCCATGATCGTCAGCGTGATGGGAACCCAGACGAACGTCAATGCGACGGAGGCGAGATTGATGAGCAGCGCCATACGGTCGCGGGTGAGACGGGCGCGTTTCTCTTCGTCGGTGAGTTCGTTCGGCGCGAGATCGGTATCCACGAAGGCGTATTTCCACAGCGCGTTGACCATCACCGAAGAGAACGCCATGTTGAGCGGGTACAACGCCACCACAAACGGATTCATCATGTAGTCGCCAACGAAGGCGGTGATGAACGGGAACAGGCTGGAGAAGAACAACAAGCCCATGTTCAGCCACAGCAGTTTGGTATCCACTTTGTGGACGTGGTGAACGATGGCGTGATGGTTCACCCAAAAAATGGCGATGATGAAGAAACTGAACAGGAAGGCGAAGAATTTCGGCGCGAGTCCAAGCAAGCCTGCGCGAAACGCTTCGAAAGAGGCGTTCTCCAACTCAGGGACGTGCAGTTCGAGCACGAGAATGGTCAGGATGATGGCGAACATGCCGTCGCTGAAGGCTTCGAGGCGGGTTTTGGTCATGGGGTTCTCCAAATTTTTTAAACACGAAGGGCACAAAGACCACAAAGGAAAACCTTAGAGTTTTTTACTTTGTGTACTTGGTGTCCTTTGTGTTGATTATTTTCTTGCCAATCTAATCGCATGTTCGGGGCAGGCTTTGACGCACAGCCCGCAGGCGCGGCACTGTTCGGGGCGGACGAGGAGCGCCTGCTGCCAGCCATGCGCCGTCCCTTTGAGTCTGCCTATGAAAGTCAGACCCGCTCTCAGGTCAGTGGGAAGCGTGGCGACTTGGAAAATCGAATACGGGCAGGCGGGGGCGCAATCGGCTTTGCCTTCGCATTTGTTGCGGTCAATCACGGGGATGAAGACGCCAGGCTCTTGGCGGCAGGTGGAAGTGTCGGGCATGTCAGGCTTTTTCCATTTCGTTCGCCATCTTCTTGAGTTTGAGATACGCGAGAATTTCAGGGATGGTGAAAACGAACAGGAACACAAAGAAAATAAAATACTGTCCGCTGGTGAGCGGGGTGATGAACATATCCTGCGCTTCGCGCAAACTGTGCATGAGGAAGGCGAACGAATAGAAGCGCGGATTTTGCCGCGCGAGCGCAATGATGGAGATGACCATCATCACCGCATTGCGTCCTGCGAGAACGTAAATCATCTTTGCTGACTCTGCATTCAAAATGAATTCGGGATAAATCAACTTTGGGTTGAAATAGCACGAATAGGTTTGAAAGGTCAGAATGGCAAGGATGACGACTTGCAGGATGTTGATCCAGAGCGGGATTTTGGGTTTCATTGATATCCCATTTCTTTCGCGGCGGCTTGGATCATGCCGAAGAGTTTAACCACAGACGCGGCGCCAAGAATGAAGACAAGCGCCTGAAACGCCATGAGTCCCCAGCCGAGTCCGAGCACGAGCGCGATGATGAAGTCTTGCAGGGCGGCAAGCGTGCGGACAACCAACAGCAGAATCAAAGACTGCGGTCGGTTGCTGAGAATGGCGAGGAGCAAACCGATGCTCAACGCAAGAACCGTCGAGCCGACGGTGTAAAAAGCCAACCGCGTAGCGGGGTTGGTCATGTCGGCGGCGGGTGAGATTTGCGCAGGGTTGAAGTAACTGGAGAAGGCGAACATCAAGCCGATGACGCCGACCAATACAACATAAATTTTGACAGGAAGCGGAATGGTAAGTTGAGTTTGTGTTTTCATTGTGCAATTCCTATCATTACATCGCTTCCATTGATTTTCACTTCATAACATCCAGCGTTCTTCGGCATGGTTTGAAAGAACGCGATCTTTGCCTTGCCAACCGCTTCGCCCGTTTTGAGGTCGAACTGTGCGCCGTGTTTTGGGCAGGCGATAATTTCGCCGTTGAGTTTGCCATCGGCGAGTGAGCCGCCCGAATGCGGGCAGGCGTTGTTGAGTGCGTAAAATTTCCCGCCGACATTGGCGAGCAAAATCACTTTGCCGTTCACGTTGACTTTCTTCATCGCGCCTTGCACGATTTCGGCTGCGCTTGCTGCTCGAATAAATTCCATGAGTTTGCCTTTCTACTTTGATGAAATGATGGGCGCTTTGCGATCCCATTCTTTGGTTTTCAACAGAGACAAAATAAAATCGGCGATGTCTTCCACGTCAATTTTTGTGCCTGTCATATCCGCTTCGCTCGCGGCGACATTGCCTGTCGGATTGCCAGAGCCGATCAACGGCGGGCGGAGAACCGTCCAGTTCAAACCCGATTCGGCGATGGTCTTCAATTCCATATCCTTGACCTTGATGACATCGGGGCGGACGAACGTCCCAAGCACAAAACGCAGGAGCGATTGCTTGAAACCGAGTTTTTGCCCAGGGACTTGCGCCGCCGCGCCAGCGATGGCGATGAGGCGGCTCACTTTGGCGTTCTTCATCGCGGACACGAGATTCTTCGTCGCGCTGGCATGACGCTCCACGTCGAATTTTCCGTTCATCGGGGGTCCCGCCGCCGAGATGACCGCGTCCGTGCCTTGCACGAGAGTCTCCAGCGCGGCAGGGTCGAACATATCACCTGTGACGACTTCCACCTTGTCTTTGTTGCCGCCCAATTTTTCAGGCGAGCGGACGAGGACTTTGAGTTGATGCTCCTGCGCGAGGGCGTTTGAGAGAAGAATCGTGCCAACGAATCCCGTCGAGCCGAGGAGGGCGAGTTTCATGGGTTATTCCTTGATTTCAAAAAATTTACTGCGGACGTTTTTACTGCTCAATACAACCAGCGCAATCAGGTCAATCACGGCGGGCGCGAGAAGCGAAATGATGAGACTCACTTTGTCGCGGTCGGGTCCGCCAAAGAGAGCAGGCGCAACGGATAACCAGCCCGCCACCGCGCCGTCAATGTGGTCAATGATGGAAATGGACAGGTAGAGAAAGCCGTACACCCACGAGGCGAAATTTCTCTGCTTCCAGATGGCGAACAGGAAGTAGAACGAGAGAAGCGCGGTAACGGTATCGAGAATGGCGGGGAACATCCACGCTTCATTGGCTTTGCCGTTCAAAATGTCCTGCATGAGCGGAATGGCAATCAACCGCGCAATTTGAATCGCGCTCCAGATGGTGAGGAAGATAAAGGCGGGCTTGACGGATTTTCGAGCGGATTGTTTTTCATGGGTTTCTCCATCCATATCTGGCGCGCTACTTGCGCGGGCGGACACGGATTTGTTCGCCGATGACGCTGCACAACATTGCAATTGCGATGAGTCCAGGCACATACCAAATCGGTCTATCGGGGTGCATGGCAACCGCGCTTGAGTAGGTGCCGAACGAAAGGATGACAGCCAGCACGAGCGCGTGGCTCATCGGTTTGCGCGGCGCGAGCGTGGCGGTCACATAGCCAGCAATGATTGCTGCGGGAAAGCGATAGGCAAGCGCAAGGATATAAAGATTGGCGGACATGCTCCCGCCTGGGGGTGGAAAAATGCCTGTCGCGCTTAGCGTAGAGTCAATCGCCACTGTAGTGATGAGGTTGGTCAAAACACCCGCCAGCACAGCGAGAATGCTGCGCCACCAACTTGCAGGTTTGGTTGGTTCGTTCATGTCAATGCCTCCATATGCACCGTCCCGAAGGTTTGTTCGTAAAACACGGTTATTTTTCCAAAACCTTCGGGACGTTCTATGTAAGGTGAGAATTAATTCAAATAATGATCCCGCATGGACTTCGTGGTCAGCGCCCAAAGCGCGGCGGCTTCGATGAGACTCATCACCACAAGTTGGGTAACAATCGCGGACGGCGCGCCGCTCATCATGGCGGGGGCGGGACCTTTGCTGGTCAGCACCACGCTAATGGCGTCGAGGTGGTCACTGATGGAGAGAGCGAAGAAGACAATGGCTGAGACCCATGGCAGGAGTCCTTTTCCGCGCCAGATGCCGAGAGCGACAAACAAAGCGCATACGCCGATGAACACATCCATCATGGCAGGGAAGAGCCAGGCTTCGGCGTTCACGCCAGCCAGCGAATCTTTGATGATGGCATACGCCATGATACGGATGATTTGGAACAGGGCGAGAAGCGCCACCAGAATGATGGTGACGCGCGGCGACTTCTTGGTTTCTGTGGTCATGGTTTTCTCCTTTGGCGAATAACAGGTGACAGTCACTTCCAAAGTGACTGTCACCTGTTTACTTGAAAAACTATCCCTGCAACTGCTTGATGGCGGTTCCCCAGTCTTCGAGGTGATGGACTTCCACGACCTGGCCGTTCTTGACCGTGTGAATGTCAATCGTCATGATCTTGAAGGACTTGGTCCCGTCGGCTTCCACGCCCATGAAGTTGCCTTTCGGCGAGCCAGAGGCGAGACTGCGGACGACAACCTGATTGCCTTCTGCAATCATTTCCTGGATTTCCCATTTCAGGTCGGGGACGAGTTTCCAGAAGAAGCCGATCTGCCCGATCAGTTGCTCCTTGGTCTTCACATCCGCCGAGCCTTTGGACTGGAAGTTGTCGGCGAGGATTTGTCCCATCTTCTCCGCGACGTTGGTCTCGGCGTTGACGGTCAGGCAGTGGGTGTAGAACGGACGGACGATTTCTTTGAGGTTTTCCATCTCGTAGCTCCTTGTTTTGTGATAGAATTAGGTGACTATTCACCTATTATATGTGCGTGCGCACGCATTTGTCAAGAGTGAAAGAAGGAGAAGTTATGGGCTTTTCAAAGGTTGAGCAGGATGCCTGGGGCGGTTTTCTGGGAACGTATGCCAAAATTAACCGCCTGGTCGAAGAGGATTTGCAGTCGCACTCGCGCCTCACCCATGTGGAGTTCGAGGTGTTGCTGCGCCTCTCATGGAACGAGAGTCATCGCATGAGGATTCAAGACTTGGCGGCGGAGAGCATCCTCACCCGCAGCGGGGTCAGCCGCGTGGTGGAGCGGCTCGAAAAGGCGGGCTTGGTCACGCGCGAAGAAGCGGCGGAAGACAGGCGCGGCGCGTACGCCGTCCTCACCGAGGCGGGGGTGGAGCGGTTCAAAACCGCTTCGCAAGCGCACATCGAGTTTGTGCGAAAGGTTTTTTTGGGTCTTTATTCGAATGAGGAATTGAAGCAGATGGGAGAGTTTTGGAGAAGGCTGGAGGAGAATCCGTAGGAGCAACCTTCCCTTTGCTTAGCATGATTTGGGATCGCGTGACGGGTCGCCCCTACTTCATAAAGTGAGTTACTTCGCCTCAGTCGTATCCGCCAGTTTGACGATCATCTGCCCCAGCTGTTCCAGCGCGCGTTCGGTGGAGAAGTCGAATGCGGCGGTGTTCAAACGAATGAAATTCGGGATGACCATGACTGCGCGAACAGGATTGTGTTTAATGGCAAATTCCAGGGGGCATCCAGACTGATTCCATCGCGCGGATGGGTGGGAATCTCCAGGGCGCGCAAACCGTGTGCTTCCAATGTTTGAAGCGTGCCAAAATGGGATGACGATGAAGGCCATTCTTTCCTAGAAAGGTTTGAAGACCATCAACCACAACACAACGGCGGGAATGCCATAGCCGACAAGCGCCCATTGATGCGGATTGATCTTCTTGAGCAATGCCGCCACCTCTTCACGACTGGCAGGCGGCTCGGCGGGATATTCCTTGTTTCCCTTCATGTAGGGAAGCCCAACCAATCGGCGCAATTGTTTGAACTGTTTCTCATTGACCAGTCCCATCCAGACCACGACGAAGATAATCAACACAATCGAGAGCCAGATATAAACCTTATCCCAGATGTGAATGAGGAAGGGCATAATCAATCCTGTAACTCCCAGAACGAGGAAGGAAGTCACATAAGCCTTGAACGTTGACACGGAAAGATCGAGCATGGCGCGGATGCGGGTAAAGTCCGTTTCAGTGCGGACTTTGAAGGCCACCGCCGCGGCGGCGCCGTGAGCGAGGAAAAACGTTATTGCCGATAAAACGTGAAGAAAGACAAGCCAGCGTATTAATGTATTGAGCATGGGATACTCCTTTATCAACCTGTAAGTTATGTGAAAGAACACCCGTCTGTAAGTTGCGTTCTGCCTGAAAACCTCAGGAAAAGACCCTAAAGGTTTCGTTTGATATGGAATTTATTGTTGATAGACATGGCTCCCTATACACAGTCTATACCTGGTTGCGATAAAAACCTTTAGGGTCTGCCTTTTCGGGCGCTTTATCATTTCACTTCAGTCGTATCCGCCAGTTTGATGATCATCTGCCCCAGTCGTTCCAGCGCGCGCTCGGTCGAGAAGTCAAATGCGGCGGCGTTCAAGCGGATGAAATTCGGGAATTGATACGTGGCCGAAAAGACGTGCCCGGGCGCAAGCGTGATTCCGCCCTGGAGAGATATCTTGTAAAGTTCGAGCGAATCAACTTTCTCAGGCAACTGCACCCAAAGCACGAATCCGCCTGAAGGTCGGGTGAGACGCGTGCCTTCGGGAAAATATCGCATCACCGCATCGGACATCAATTTTACGTTGCGGGCATAATCGCGCCGGATGCGTCGGAGGTGCTGGTCATAGCCGCCGCTCTCCAAAAATTCGGCCACCGCCATTTGAGGCAGGGTCGGGGAGGACGCGCTAAGAGTGAATTTGAGCCATTCCACTTCCGAGGCGTAGCGTCCCGGCGCAACCCATCCAAGACGCAGACCGGGACTGATATCCTTGGAGAAGGAGGACAGCAGGATGACAAGCCCCTTTGAATCAAAGGCC
>JBBIUO010000217.1:0-7239 GCA_037440205.1 Chloroflexota bacterium | reverse complement strand
TCCTTCATCCTTCATCCTTCATCCTTCATCCTTACGTCTTGAAAATCAAATCCAAGTACTTCTTCAACAAATCGCTAACCATCCCCCGCATGGGAATTGTCGCCGCCATGCCGTAGACAGGCGCCATTGACCCTTTTTCTTCAGGATGCCCTTTGACGTACTCCGCCGCCTCGCGCAAGTCCGCAAGAAATCGCTCCGCCACACCGGGCTGGGTGTGCCGCAAAGTGACGCAGAGATGGACACACGTTGGCTTGTGCAATCCGTTCAGACTCCATTTTTTGTGCGACATGTAATCCAGCACTTTGTATACATTGATCGATTCCGAAGCAAATGCCACAACAAAAAGAGGCTCTCCTAGAACATGTAATTCGGGAATTTCCCGAACACCTTGCTTGATTCTCTCTGCCGTTTCGAGAATCTTCTTCGTGGCGGCTAAATATCCTTCTTCGCCAATGGAAGTCATCGCCGCCCAGCAGGCCGCACTCAAAGCGCCGGGGCGACTGCCCGCAAAGGTCGGGGAAAAATACAATCCGCCGGGCCACTCAGTGGTGGTGTAGTACTGATAATGCCGTAATTCCTGATTGCGATACAAAATAACGGATGTCCCTTTTGCAGCATAGCCATACTTATGCGTATCCACCGAAATGGAGGTCACACCCGGCAGGCGAAAATCAAAGGCAGGCACGGCATATCCAAGTTTCTCGGCCCACGGCAGGACAAATCCGCCGAGACAGGCATCGGTGTGGAAGCCGATATTTCGTTGTCGTGCAAGTTCCGACATTTCCGCAATCGGGTCAATTACACCATGCGGGAAGGACGGCGCCGAACCGACGATAACAACCGTATTTCTCGTGATCGCCTTTTTCACGGCATTCACATCCGCGCGGAAATTTTCATCCACCGGAACGTGAACGGTCTTGATGTTGAAATACTGACTGGCCTTGTCGAACGCGGCATGAGCCGTCACCGGGACGATCATTTCGGGCCGGGTGATGCCTTTGGTTTCCCGCGCCCAATCGCGGTAGGTTTTCATCGCCAGCATGATGCTTTCCGTGCCGCCGGAGGAAACCGTGCCGCAGACATCCGTCCCCGTGCCGCCGAGCATGTTCGCGGTCATCGCGACGATCTCCGCCTCGAATTTGGTCGCGCTCGGCCAGACATCCGAATGAAGCGGGTTGCTCTGCGAGTTGATCGCGTACACTTGATTTAGAAAATCAATGTGCGCCGAATCGCCGTGATAAACCGCGCCGGAGACAAAGCCATCCTTCCAATGGGATTCCTCCTGCACGCGCATGGCTTCCATTTCACCGAGAATTTCCGCGCGGTTTCGACCTTTTGCAGGAATTTGTGCAAATGCAGTGAATTTATTTTTATAAGGCTTGACCGACCTCTCCAGTTCGGTCATGATTTCGGCGTACTCGCCCTCGATCTTTTGAGCGACGCTTGGGATATTTTTCATCCGTTTCTCTATGAACGCCAAAAAACGCGGATTCATCTTCCCCGCCAGATTCATCAATGTGTCCATCCAACTCATGTTTTCTCCAAATATCAGTAGATCACGAAAACCTCGCGTAGTTTGCGCTCTCTGGCGCAAATTAGGCGTTAGAGAACGCCAATTACGCGCTTTCGTGAAGTACTGAATATGCCATGTCATTGCGAGACAGCGATCTTCTGTCGAAGCAATCCCCGGTTCAATTGTGATTCAAACGGGCATAAATCTTGCGGTTGCTTTCGTAGATTGCAAGAAATTCCTGAAACAACTCATCGTAAATTTTCCGATTATCGGGGTTGGGCGTGTACGTGTTTGTGATCTTTACCCGTGTGCCTATCTCATCGTACTTCAAATACCCCAGCCCGGCAGAGGCAAGCAACGCCGCGCCGCGCACATTTGCTTCGATTGGATCCGCCACCTGCCGAATGGGGCGGTTCAACACATCGGCCATGATCTGACACCAGACATTCGATTTCGCCCCGCCGCCAACCATGTTGATGGATTCGACAGGCCGCTTGATGAATTGCTCCACATATTTCAACAGCCAGCGCGAGTTATACGCCACGCCTTCAAAGACGGCGCGCACCATGTCGGCGCGGGTGGTACTGAGGGATTGATTGTAGAATCCGCCGCGCACAAGATGATCTTCGACGGGTGTCCGCTCGCCGTACAACCAGGGAGTGAAGATCAATTTGCCGCTCCCTGCTCGGGTGCGCCCGGCCATCTGGTCGAGCAGTTGATAGGCGTTGGCGGGCATCGCGCCCAAGGATATTTCATCCTGCGGAAAGAGAACGACATTGCGAAGGTATTGCAAACATCCTCCCGCCGATTCCTGCTCGTTGGAAAGCAAATACCGCCCGGGAATCCCTGATGGGAGCGCGGCCAGATTATGGAAAATATCGGTCTTCTTGAATGGGACGTGGCAGACCAGCCAGCCCGATGTGCCGACGTACAAATGCGGTTCATAATCGCGGACTGCGCCCGAACCCACTGCCGCGGAGTGGACATCCGGCGACCCCATGAAGACCTGCACATCCTCGCGCAGGCCCCACGCCCGGGCTATGTCGGGAAGGAGATGTCCGAGAATCGCATTGGCAGGTTTCAGGTCGGGAAGTTTCGCGCGGTCGATTCCAGCGAGTCGAATCAGGCCGTCGTGATATGTCACGTTTTGAATGTCGCGGTTATCCGTCATCCAATACAATGTGATCGAGTTGAACGACGCGGCCATCTGCCCGGTGAAGCGCAGACCGATGTAATCCATCGGTTCGAGGAATTTGTAAGCGCGCGAATAAACTTCGGGCTGGGTATCTTTGAGATACAAAATATGCGCGACGGGGTCTTTGCCCGAATTGCCCGGCGCGCCGCCGGTCAGTCGAATCCAATTGAGGATTTTCGCCAGCCCATAGCCTTCGATCTTTGGAAAGCCATCCGCTATTTTATGGATGTAGGGTGCGCCGCGCGAATCCATCCAGATGATCGCGTTTCCGATTGCATTGCCATCCCGATCCACTGCAACCGTGCCAGACCATTGCGTGGTGTTTGCGATGGCGACGATGTCATCGTTCGAAATCAAATTCCTCGCAAGCAGACGTTTGACTGCGGTTTCGATGGCGCTCCACCACACGTCTGGAGATTGCTCCGCGCCACCGTTGGGCAAAAGAATGACTGGCGTTTCCTGAAATTCACTTCCGACCAACTCCCCCTGCGTTGAAAACAATGCGACTTTTGGACCTGATGTACCGAGATCAATGGCGAGGATATATTTTTCTGCGGGTGACATGTTGCCTCGAGTTTATGGGATTTGCCTGCATCGAAACACGGCGATGATACACCAACACGGATTAAAAAACCACGAGTTTACCAGTCATCATCGTCATCTTTTTTGACGCTGTATGTCCTTGCTACGGCGGATTCGATCTCAGCCTGTGTGTGTTTCTCGCAAGCCACCAGCGGACGTTTCGTGTTCGGCACAAGTTTTCCTCCCTCGCTCATCACTTTGGCATCCACAAATTTTCCCCGCGCATCCGTCACCACGTACAACTGATATAACCTGCCGCACACGATGCACCCGTGTGTTTCACCTTTTGTGTGTGTTTCTGTCATGGCCTGCCTCCTGTATTTCGAGGGTGTCCAATTGCCGGTGGTTTCCCTCCCAAAAGTAGATGGAATTTTTTGCCGCGAACACTGCGCCGCGCGTCAGTGCGGTGTTACGCGAATTTTGTGCCAGTCAAGACCATGTTGCAAAACCTTTACCACGAAGACACGGAGTCACGGAGTTTTTTTTTCCTTTGTTTTCTCGGTGTCTCCGTGTCTCAGTGGTTCAAAGATGTACAACATGCGACTGATCAAGACAGAATTCGTGAAATTCGCGGCTGATTTTTCATCACTGCTCCCAACAGGGGGACCACCCGATTTCACCGCACGCCAAAACCTATTGCGTGATCACAATCGTTTCGATTGCGTCGCCTTCAAACTGCGGATTTTGCTGGGGGTCGCGGCGCGTGATGGCATTGACCACATCCATGCCCTGTACCACTTCGCCGAAGATGGTGTGTTTTCCATTCAACCATTCCACCGGGGTATAGGTGATGAAAAACTGACTGCCGTTGGTGTTTGGCCCGGAGTTTGCCATTGCAAGCAGACCTGGCTTATCAAAAGTAAGGTCGCTGAATTCATCTTCAAACGAATAACCAGGATCGCCCATGCCGGTGCCGGTCGGGTCGCCGCCCTGCGCCATGAAACCGTCAATCACGCGATGGAACGTCACGCCGTTGTAAAACCCCTTGCATGCAAGGAACACAAAATTATTGACGGTGACCGGCGCCTTATCCGCATACAACTGCACGACAAACTCTCCGCCGTTTTCCATTTTGAAGGTTGCAAAATACGGCTTCGACTCGTCAATTTTCATGGGCGGAGCGGAATCGTATTGTTCCGCCGCGGGGATGGAATCGAATATCGCGCACGCCGGCGAACTGCCAATTTCCACATTCGCCTGTTTCTTCGGAAGGTACTGCCATGCAATGATCCCAACCACGATCAACACCAGCGCAATCGCAACATACTGGATCGTCTTTTCGGATTTCTGCGCCTGCGCCTTGTTCACTCGTTTCTTCTTTTTTGCCATTCCAGGTTTCTCCTTGATATGATTTTCGTCATATTATATCAACCTTGCGCGGGGACAGATTCTCTTGTATGCTTGCCCCGGATGCAAAACTATTTCAAAAAACAAATCGCCCTCCCCCAAGACCACGGCTCATGGGTGTTCATACTCAGCCCGTTGTTGATCGGGATTTTTGCGGGCAAACATTTCACCTACGCCACCTTCAATCTCATCATCGCGGCGATGTCTGCATTTATGATTCGCCAGCCGATGACCGTGATCGTCAAAACGATCTCCGGCCGACGGCCAAAAACGGATCTTCCCCCCGCCCGGTTCTGGGCGCTGATCTACGGCAGTATCGCCGCCCTGGCATTGATCGCACTTATCCTCGAAAGCTTTACCTACATCCTCTACCTGGCGGTGCCGGGCGCGCCCGTCTTTGCCTGGCATTTGTGGCTGGTGAGCAAACGTTCGGAGCGTAGGCAGGCCGGCGTCGAGGTCATTGCCACGGGAGTGCTGTCTCTCGTCGCGCCCGCCGCCCTTTGGGTGGGACTCGGTCACTACGATCCCACTGGCTGGTGGCTCTGGGCATGGACATGGCTTCAATCCGCCGCAAGCATCGTCTACGCATATCTCAGGCTCGAGCAACGGGAGCAGGCCGAAGGTCAGGAACGAAGCGGGTTGTGGAGGATGGGCAGGCGCGCGTTCGTTTACACATCCTTCAATTTGTTTTCGTCGCTGATGTTGGGCTGGTCGGGAATCGTTCCGCAATTGATCTTCATTCCCTTCCTTTTGCAATGGCTCGAAACGCTTTGGGGAATCACCCATCCCGCCATCGGCTGGAAACCCACCCGCATCGGAATCCGCCAACTCATTGTCAGCATTTTATGGACGATGTTATTCATTCTGTTTTGGAAATAAACTCACAGGAGTAAACATGGATTTTGACCTGAACGAAGAACAAAAAGCATGGAAGAAAGCCGTTCACGATTTTTCGAGCAAGGTTGTCAAACCGAAGGCGCGCGAAGTGGACGAAAACGAGGAATTCAATTGGGATGCGGTTCGCAAGGGAGGCCCCATCGGCTTGACCGGCATGAGCATCCCCGAAGCATACGGCGGCTCCGGCGTGGACATGGTTTCCGTCACCATCGCCATGGAGGAATTGGGCTGGGGATGCGGCTCCACCGCGCTGGCATTCACCGCTCACAATGGACTCGGCACCGCCCCACTCGCTCTTTACGGAAGCGAGGAACTCAAACAAAAATGGCTCCCCCTCGTTGCGGAGGGAAAGAACAGACTCGGTGCGCTCGCATTGACCGAACCCGGCGCAGGCTCGGATATTCAAGGCGGCATGACCACCAAAGCGGAAAAAGACGGCGATCACTGGGTCATCAACGGCGCGAAGATGTGGTGTACCAATGCGAGCATCGCGGAATACATCATCACGCTCGTTCGCACGAATCCGAAAGGCGGATCGAAATCATTGAGCATGATCCTTGTGCCGACAGATTCAAAAGGGCTGACGATCGGGCCCCCCGAAAAGAAAATGGGATTGCGCGGTTCCCCCACCAGCGGCGTGACCTACGAAAATGTGCGCGTCCCGCTTGGGAATCTTGTCGGCCCCGAAGGGCGTGGATTACAACAAGCCCTCGCCACTCTCGATGCAGGCCGCATCAGTATCGGCGCGATCTCCATTGGGCTGGCGCGCGCCGCCTTCGAAGCCGCTGTGGATTATGCCCGCGAACGCAAAGCATTCGGTCAAAGCATTTCGGAATTCCAGGCCACACAATTCAAACTGGCGAACATGGCAACCGAAATCGAAATAGCGCGCACCATGATCCACAAAGCCGCATGGACGAAGGATCAGGGGCGTCCGTTCAACATGGAAGCCGCCATCGCAAAATTATTCGCCACCGAAATGGCGGAGCGAGTCTGCTACGAGGCGATTCAAATTCACGGCGGAAACGGCTACAGCCGCGAATACAACGTGGAACGCATGTACCGCGACGCCCGCCTGATGACCATCGGCGAAGGCACGAGTGAAATTCAACGATTGGTGATTGCCAGGCACGTGCTGGCGAGTGAGTGAAAAAAATGTGGTAACGACTTCAGTCGTTGCTCTACAGGGCAAAGCGACTGAAGTCGCTACTACGCTTTTTTGATTACCACCCAGGCAGTTCCATCTTCTGCTTTGACTTTCTTCTCCCCCATCTCAAACAACTTCACAATTTCATTCGGCGCAAGGAAGTGACTCCGCATCAGCAATAATTTCTCGGCAATGGCGATCAATTTCACGCCGAATGCGCGGATATCGGGCTCTTCGATGACGAGCAGGCCGCCGGGCTTCAACACGCGGAACATTTCGCGGGCAGTCGCGGCCTGGTCAATGACGTGATGAAGCGCATCCACCACACCTGCACTGCATCCGCAGCGCGGTGCAAGTGTGATGACGCGCTCGAAAAAATTGTCGGGGAAGGGCAATGATTCAGAACCGCCGCACACAGGCCTCAGCGGAGTCGGAAGCGTCTCTTTCAACATCCCCAAAGAAACGTCGGCAACGATCACATCATCCACAAGATCGCGTATCGCCGACGAGACTCGTCCCGTCCCGCCGCCCACGTCGAGCAGTCGTCCATTCACAGGC
>JBBIUO010000216.1:0-7289 GCA_037440205.1 Chloroflexota bacterium | reverse complement strand
ATGAGTCCGCCAACTTCTTCACGCCAATATACAAGCAGGTCGGGATCGCGCAGGTTGGGGAATTTATTCGTCACGCCTTCGATGGGCTTGGTCATGATGTAAAGATGCGCCATCGGGACGACGGGCAGACTCAACCCGACCATTTTTCCGATCTCGCGTCCCCACATGCCCGAAGCGTTGACCACCACCTCGGTCTTGATCGTGCCTTTGTCAGTAACGACTTCATGCACGCGTCCGTTCTTGACGTTGATGGCTGTTACGGTTGTCCCGGTCAGAATCTTCGCCCCGCGGTTCTTCGCGCCGATGGCGAGCGCGTTGGTGAGTCCTGTTGGGTCAATGCTCCCGTCGTTGGGTGTGTACGCCGCCGCAACCACGCCTTTGATGTCCATGAGCGGGAACATGTCCTGTGCCTCTTTGGGCGAAATCAATTCCATCGGCACGCCAAACGAACGCGCCATACCGACGAGTCGTTTCGTCTCCTCCAAACGTTCCGCAGACGAAGCGAGACGAACGCCGCCCACTTCACGCCAGGATGTGTCCTGTCCCGTTTCGGCTTTGAGACTGCGATATAAATCCGTACTGTAGTGCATCATGCGCGTCAGGTTCGCATCCGAACGCATCTGTCCCACCAGCCCCGCCGAGTGCCAGGTTGACCCCGCCGTCAATTCGTGCTTTTCAACAATGACCACGTCCTTCCATCCCATTTTTGTGAGATGGTACGCGATGCTTGCCCCGCCCACGCCCCCGCCGATGATTACCACTTGCGCTTGTGTTGGAAAATCTGCCATGAAAGTCTCCTGAAAATATTTACCACGAAGGATCACAAAGGTGCGCAAAGGGAGGAGAAACGGATTTTCCTTTGTGACCCTTCGTTTCCTTTGTGGTTGAAAAAATTATTTCTGCCAAACCGAATCAGGCCGCGCCATTTCCGCCACGATGTCAAAGGTCGAGATCGCGCCAAGGGGAAAGGCGTCGGGGTCGCTCTCGTCAATGACCACCAGTCGGTGATGATAATTCTGGATCATTTTGTCCGCCGCTTCGCGCAAACTCGCATGAATGCCAATGGTCAGCGCGGGGTGCATCACGTCGCGCACAACCAGTTTTTCATCCACGCCGTCTTTTACGAATCTTAGGAGGTCATGTCCGCTGACCACGCCGAGAATCTTTCCCTTTGCATCCACCACCAGCACCGAGCGCCAGCCGGCAGAGGTCATGGCGCGCGCGGCGGAGACGACAGGAGTCTTTCCGCGGCAGACCAGAATCGCATCGGACATGACATCGCCGACGGTCTCGCGTTTCGTTTTGATCTCGCCGGCAATGCTGGCGATAAAATCGGAAAGGGAAATGATGCCGACGGACTTTCCATTTTCCGTGACCAGCAGGCGGCTCACTTTTTTGTCCATGATGAGGCTCACTGCGTCAGCGAGGGGAGTGTTTGCTTCGACAGAATCAACCGGACGGGACATAAGATCCGCGGCGGTTAATTTCCGCATCACGGTCAGGCTTTCCTCGTCCGAAGAAAGCCACTCGCCTGCCATCAGATCGAAATCCGAAATCAATCCCAGGGTGCGGCCGTCGCGGTCGACCACCACCAGGGCGTGAACGTGATGCTGGTTGAGCAATACCGCCACCTGCCCGAGCGTGGCGGTCGGCTTGCAATTGATGATCCCGGTGTGCATGATGTCTTTGACAAGTTTGGTCATGAGGCCTCCTCGATACTGTACAACAGCATTTATGCCGTTTGTTTTTAATTGATGTTGTGCGCCGTCCCGAAGGTTTGGCTTAAATCAAGCCTGATCCACGAGAACCTTCGGGACATTCCGCTTTTGACACAAAATTACACCTCGTCCACGTCCTTGTACCATTTCACGCGGTCGCCCACGCGGTCGCGGATTTTCCAGGCCAGCGGTTTGGGTTCGTTGTTCAGCCGCATCAGGATCACATCCACTTGCGAAGCAACTTTCTCTTTTTGTTCGGTTGTCAATTGAGGATAGTGCTGCGCCAGTTGTTTTACTTTATCCAGATTCATGGTGGTGGTGCGCCACAATCCCCACTCATTCGCGCATAATTGCGCCGCATACTTGATGTTGATGGTTTCCTTGTCCATGTCGCCTAATGGGTGTTCGAGCAACAGCATGATCGTATCAATGATATCCTTTTCGTTGATCTGCACGATCTGCATTTTTTCGAGTAGTAATTCGGTTAATGGAATGGTGGGGGAGTCCACTTCCAGCCGGTCTTTCCAGTAGATGGCATGGCAGAAATCCAGTTTTTCGTAGAAAACATCCACATGCAGGCCGGCGCCGGGTTTGTCGAAAATCGCGCGGTCGCCTTCGGAGGCAATGAACACCTCACGGTTTTCCACATACCCCATCTTCGCCATTAAATCGGTAATCTGCCTGTTCTGCCTGCTGTATGCCCCAAAGTCAATGTCTGTATAGGCGCGTCCCATGGCGGCTTGCAAATATCCGAACTGCGGGCAGTGCATTTGAAAAGCCAGTGAGCCGATTACCCGCAGGAGAATATTCGCGTCGTAACTGGCTTCCAGAATTGCTTTCAATTCATTCTCAAACTTCTCTCGTTCAGAATGATCCTGCTCGCCCATCCCGATGGAACTGTGTGCCATGCCATTCTCCGAAATCACGAGTCTGTTCTTCTTTGGGAGGCTCTTTGGTATTCGGTGGGGTAAGCCACACACTTGCCCTGGCGGGCAGTGCCAGGGGAGCGCACAGAGTTTTTTTGAGTTTTTCAAGAGTCTTTCTCAAACTCTCTGCGGCCTCTGTGGCAAAGGAAATGTTCGAAGAGCCCTTTAGGAAAGGAATTGAGCGCAATTATAATGAAAAAATCAAAAACTTGCAAATTTCATCAGATTCTTATATAATGCGTCATCGAATTGTACAATTTCCTTCATCTTCAATCTGAGACCATTTAATGAGCAAACCTCTCATTCCAGCCCAGCGGCGGGAGCGAATTCAGGAATATCTTGCAATTCACCAAATCGCCCGTACGGTCGACTTATGCGATTTATTGGATACCTCCGAAGCCACAGTTCGACGCGATTTGGAATGGCTGGAAGGAAAGGGAATTCTCGAACGCACGCACGGGGGCGCGATATTAAATCAACGCATGATCCTCGAACAGGAATATCAACAGAGGGCGCAGCACCATCCTGAAGAAAAACGGCGTATCGGCGAACTGGCCGCCTCGTTCATCGAAGAGGGCGATATCGTCTTTGTCAACAGCGGCACGACCGCCACGCAGGTGCTTCAGCACATTCGCAGGGATTCGCGCATCACGGTCTTCACCAACAATGTCAGCGCGGTGATGGACTTGAGCGATCCGGGCTTTCACTACTATTTGACCGGGGGCGAATTCCAATCCCGCTCCAACTCTTTGGCAGGCCGCTTCGCGCTGGACAATTTGAATCTGGTCTATGCCAACAAAACGATTCTCGGCGTGGACGGAATCTCCCTAAAACACGGTTGCACCGTGCCGACCAACGGCGAGGCGGAGGTGGTGCGCCGCATGATCGAACGCACCAAAGGCTCGATCATCATCGTTGCAGATCATAGCAAGTGGGGTGTGGTTTCCAATTTTCAAGTAGCCTCCATCGACGAGATTCACAAACTCGTTACCGACGAAGGCTTTGATTCTTCAGCAGTGGAATCCCTTGCCGCGCATCAGGTGACCTGCCTGATCGCCAGTTCCGCCGCCGTCCCAGCCTGACACAATTAACATTTTGGTTTTTGTTTGGAGATGCCAGATGTCTTTTTTCTTTTCAAAAAAGTCCAAAAAGGAACCTACGCGACTCTTTTTTGCCACCGACCTTCACGGATCGGAACGCACCTTTCGGAAGTTCGTCAATGCAGGGAAGTTCTACAACGTCCACGTGATTGTGATGGGAGGGGATATTCAGGGCAAATTGATGATTCCCATCATCAAGGAAGCCAACGGTCATCACCGCGCCACTCTGCAGGGACGGGTGGAACATCTTGCCACTGAAGAGGAATTGAAAACCCTGATGGGCAGGCTGGATATCCTTGGCTTCTATTACAAAGTCATGGAAGAGGATGAGTTCCACGCCCTCCAGGCCGACCCGAAAGCCGTAGGAGCATTGTTCAATGAACTTGCCAAAGAGAGACTCGTCAACTGGGTCAATCTCGCCGAGGAGCGTTTGAGCGGCACGGGCATTAAGTGCTTCGTCACAGGTGGAAACGACGATGAATGGGAAGTGTTGAGCGTCATGAAGAAGGAACCGACAAAATCCTTCTTTGCCTGTGAAAATGAAATGGTACAGGTGGATGACGATCACACCATGATTTCAGTCGGGCTGAGCACGCCCACGCCCTGGAAGACTCCGCGCGAAGTCAGCGAGGAGGAGCTTGGCGCGATGATCGATAAAATGGCGGCGCTGGTTCCCGATATGAACAAGGCCATTTTCAACTTCCACGATCCGCCAAAGGATTCGACCCTCGATACCTGTCCACTGCTGGATTGGGACAAGGACCCGCCGGAACAAATTGTCAGGGGCGGACAACCCGTCATGCACGGAGCAGGTTCGAGGTCCGTGCGGGAAGCGATTGAAAAATACAAGCCAATGCTCGGACTGCACGGTCACATCCATGAATCCCAATCCGTTGCAAAACTCGGTCGTACCACCTGCATTAATCCCGGCAGTGAGTATGCCGAGGGTGTGTTGCGAGGTTGCCTGGTCACCTTTGCAGATGGCGAGATTCAAGGCTACCAGATGACCAGCGGTTAGCGCGAAGGAGGTACCTTATCGAAAAAAGGCCATTTATTTTGAAGGGGTTGTGCGTCGGCACTCGCTGTGTCAATAGTCTGTTTTGATTTCCAAACCAAAGGAGAAAAAATGACTGCTACAGCAAAACCAGAGGTCTTTACTCGAAAAGCATCCGGGCTTGTTCGTGTAATGTCCCCGTATTCGGCCTTTGTCTACAACATTTTGACGATGGGTTTGATCTTCCCGTGGACGTATTTGTGGGCGCCGGGCGCTTTGCCGGGCGGCAAATTGGTGTGGGGCATTTTGCTTGCCATGCTGATTGAAATTCCCATCGCTTATGTGTACGTCTGGCTTTCCACCGCGCTTCCTCGCTCCGGTGGCGACTATGTGTTCCAAAGCCGTGTGTTCGGTGGCGGCGTGGCCTTCACGGTGGTGATGTCTGGCTTCGTAATTTGGATTTTGCAATGGGTCGCTTTGTCAGGCTGGCTGGTCTCGTATCTCGGATTTGCGCCGCTCTTCCTCGGCCTCGGCGCGACGATGGGCAACGCGGCCTTGTCCAGCCTCGGCGTGTGGTTCACCACCGCCACCGGCATCGTCGTCGTGAGTATCGTCAATGCCGCGCTTTCGATGTGGCTGTTGGTGAGCGGTTTCAAGAATTACGTCAAATTCCAGCATGTGATGTGGTGGGGCACGCTCTTGTGCTTCGCGACTGTGTTTGTCGTGTTGTTTACGACGCCCGCGTCGGAATTTGTGGCCCGGCTCAATGCGTTTGCGGTTGCTTCCGGCGGTGTGGAGAATTTCTACCAGACCGCCGTGGATGCCGTCAAAGCCGCCGGCATTGATTTGAATCCGCCGTTCAGTTTGATGGCGACGCTTCTTGTCGCCCCGATTGCATGGACCTCTTTGCAATGGGCCACTTACTCCGCCCAGCAGAATGGCGAGATCAAAGACGCCCGCAGTTTCAAGGCGCAGACCTTCATCATGGTTGGCTCGCTGGTGGCAACGGGTCTTTTGCTTGCCCTGCTGGCTGTCGGCATTGACCGTGTTGCGGGTTCGGAATTTTTGTATGTGGCAGGAGCAGGTTACTGGTCGTTGATTCCCGAAGCGAACATCGCCGGCTTTAACCTCTGGCCGCCCATCGTCGCTGTTGCGTTGACGGGTAGTCCGCTGGTTGTCTTGATCATCGGGCTTGGTTATTTGCTCAACGGCTTCCAGATCGTTTGCAACTGTTACATCGGCATGACCCGCGTTTTGGTTGCCATGTCGCTCGACCGCCTGCTCCCCGATTGGTTCAGCAAAGTGGATGAAAAACGCCATACGCCGTTCAATGCCCACCTTGCGTATTTCCTTGCCAGCATTCCGGTCATCCTGGCTTATAACCTCGTCCCTGGCTGGATCGGCCTGACTCTCGGCGTGACCTTCGGATGCGGATATGTCTTCGTGGTCACCTGCATCGCTGGGGCATTGTTCCCGTATCGCGCGAAGGAAGTCTACGAGTCATCCCCCGGCGCGCAATATAAACTTGGCGGCCTGCCATTGGTCACTGTTCTGGGTGTGGTCGGCGGCATCTTCGGCGTCTTGATGGTGCTGGCCTTCCTCTTCGCTCCGCAACTGGGCGTATTGGGCAATTGGAACTTCGAGAACTTCCCAAGCGGTGTGTGGGCGCAAATCATCGCGTTTGGGATCATCCTCATCTCGTTGATCTGGTACATTCTTGCAAAGAACGCCCAAAAATCCAGGGGCATCAACGTGGATTACGCCTTCAAGGAAATCCCGCCCGAATAAAAAATCGCACAACGAATGCAGGTCACGCGTGATACGTGACCTGCAAATCTCAATTCAGGAGTCTGCATGTCGGCGATTGACGAGATCGTAAGCAAAATAGAGGATTGGAAGGGGAGAAAGATTTCCATCCATTCGCTTTCGGGCGGGCTGACCAACACCAACTTCAAAGTGGAGGTGGATGGCATTCCTTACTTTGTGCGCGTGCCGGGCGAAAGCACCGAATTGCTGGCGATTGACCGCCAGAACGAATATCACAACACCGGGGCCGCGAGCGAGGCAGGAGTCGCGCCGAAGGTTTTGCATCACGTTCCCGAATTCAACGCGATGGTGTTGGAATTTTTGGATGGAAAAACCATGTCGAAGGATTCGTTGAACGGACCGGGGATGCCGGCGAGGATGGCGCAGGCCATCAAGCGACTCCACGCCGGGCCCCGCTTCCTGCTTGACTTCAACATGTTCCGCCTCACGGAGTATTATCTCCGCCTTTGCAGTGAGCGCGACATCAAAACCCCCGATGGATTTACCGGGCGCATGGAAACAGTCAAACGCATCGAGCAGGCGATGAACGTCAGGCCGCTGGCGACCGTTCCGTGCAACAATGATTTATTGGCCGAAAATTATATTGACGATGGAAAGCAATTATGGCTGATCGATTATGAATACAGCGGGAATAACGACCCGACTTTTGAGTTGGGCAACACCTGCCAGGAAATGCAATTCAACGACGGGCAGATCGCCGAAGTCTGCGCGGCGTATTTTGGAG
>JBBIUO010000215.1:0-7313 GCA_037440205.1 Chloroflexota bacterium | reverse complement strand
GGGAAGCAGGTTGAAGGTCCGCGCGCGAAGCGAATTTAATTTATTGGCATTAATCCGTGTCATAATGCTAATTGTAACGGACATCCAGCAGAAGGCAAAACCCACGCAACCAAATCGGTTTCGGCGCGTACATACCCTTGAAAATCCCCTACGGGAAAAGCCAAAGAAAAAAGGACAGCACCATGAAACACACAAAATTCATTGCATTGTTGTTTGTCATCTCCCTGCTTGTTGCGGCGTGCGGCTCGGCTCCTGCCACGGCAGAAGCCACACCCATCCCCACCGTCGTTGCAGATAAAACCATCATTGCCGAAGGGCGGCTGGAACCGATCCACTATGCGGAACTGGCGTTGAACGCCAGCGGACTCGTCAGCGAGGTATTGTTCAGCGAGGGCGACGAAGTTGCCGCGGGCGATGTCATCGCGCGGTTGAAATCAAGCGAAGCCCAAACTCTCGAAAGCGCGCAGGCCAAAGCCGTGCAGGAACTGACCGCCGCCTACCAGGAAGTGCGCGACGCCCAATTCGAACTCGATAATTTCGATGTGCCAGCCTATTTCGATGGGATGACTCCCTCCGAAGCGGTAGATAGTATGCTGGTCGAACTGAACAAAGCGCGCGCGGATTTCGAACCGTACAAGAATCTCAGTGATAGGAGCCTTGAGCAGACCGAAGCCGAAAAGAACAGCGGCGTTGTTCGCGGCACAGCCAAAATCTACAAGAAGGCGCTGGACGATGCCTGGGCCCGTTATCGCAAGGCCATCCTGTGGCTGGAGTTGGAATCCACTTTGCAGAATGCCAATTCGCGCCTTGCCCTCGCCCAAAAAGATTATGACGCCCTGCAAGACCCGTCCTTCTCCGAAGATACCGCAGGCACACGCGCCGCGCTCGCCAATGCCGAAATGCGCGCCCCGTTCCCCGGAATCATCACAGACCTCAACCTGAAAGTCGGCGAGTTTGCCTCAGCGGGCCAGCCCGTGATCACAATTGCAGATCACTCGCAATGGGTGGTCAAGACCACCGACCTGACCGAGATTGACGTGGTCAAAATCTCCGAAGGCCAGTCGGTCACTATCACGTTGGATGCGCTTCCGGGCGTTGAACTGAACGGCAACGTGCTTTCCATCAGCCAGGACTATTCGGAAAACCAGGGCGACATCGTTTACGAAGTCACCATCCTGCTCACGGATCATGATCCCGCCATGCGCTGGGGTATGACGGCGATTGTCAAGTTTGCGGAATAAAAACCCGCTTCGCGCTGGACCTTGGGCCTGATCCTGATTAAAAGAAGTTGGTCGCGCCGAAGGTAGGTCACGCTTGAAGCGTGACTACTCAATCACTCGAAGCGCGACCTACTGCAAGAAAGGCACGTAAAAATGGCATTTTTTCAAAAAACAAACGACACCGAAACCGTCCGCCCGATCATTGACCTGCAGGATGTTCACAAATATTACAAGACCGCAGTCGGAGATTATCACGCGCTGAACAGTGTAGACCTGCAAATCCAAGCGGGCGAATTCGTGAGCATCATCGGAAAATCGGGAAGCGGCAAATCCACCCTGCTGAACATGATCACCGGCATCGACCGCCCTTCAAACGGCGAGGTATACGTCAACGGCACGGCGGTGCATGGGCTGAACGAAAACCGCATGGCGCGCTGGCGCGGGAAAAACCTGGGTATCGTGTTCCAGTTCTTCCAACTCCTGCCGACCATTTCCGTCATCGAAAACGTGATGCTGCCGATGGATTTCTGCCGCACCTACCCAATGCGCCAGCGCGAGAAGCGCGCCCTCGAATTACTCGAAATGGTGGAACTCGCCGATCACGCCTACAAACTTCCCACCGCGCTCTCCGGTGGGCAACAACAGCGCGTCGCCATTGCGCGCGCGCTCGCCAACGACCCTCCCATCGTCATTGCGGATGAGCCGACAGGCAACCTGGATTCCAAAACCGCAGAATCAGTGTTCGCTCTTTTCAACAATCTCGTATCCAGAGGCAAGACCATCATCATCGTCACCCACGACAGCGGGCTGGCCAAACGCACCCATCGCACCGCCCTCATCACCGACGGTGAGATCGTGAACGAGTACGTGGCAAAAGCCATGCCCACCCTGCAACAGGATCAAATGCTGTGGGCCACGCGCAACGCCACAACACAGAAGTACGAAGCCGGCGCCATGATCCTCACCGAAGGAACCCACGCGGATACCTTCCACATCGTCTCCAAGGGAATCGTGGAAGTGGTCCTGCCGCGGGAAGGCCAGTCGGATGTGGTGGCGCTTCAACTCGGCCCCGGAAAATTCTTCGGCGAGATGGCCTTCTTCCATGAGCGCAAACGCCGCGCATCGGTGCGAGCCTCGGAAGGCGGCCCCGTGGAAGTATTGACCCTCGACTACGATCAACTTACCGAATTGCTGGATCAGTCCGACATCACGCGGGACTGGCTCCACCAAAAAGCTGATCGGCACGAAGAGGAAAATGCCGAATTGCGGAGAGTAAGATCATGAGCAGTCGTTGGAAAAAAGTCCTGGCTGATTTTTGGGGCAACAAAGGCCGTACCGTGCTTACGATCATGACCATCATGGTCGGCACGTTTGCCGTTGGCTTTAACAGCAACCTCGGCCTGTACATGAACGAGAGCATGGATGGCGATTATCTTTCCGCCAACCCATCCGAGGCGCAGGTGTATGCTGGGCCCCTCGATGACGACATGGTGAAGATCGCGCGCACCATCCCTGGCGTGGATACTGTGGAAGGCTTTTCCTCCGTCGGTGCGCGCATCGTCCGCCCCGACGGTACGTATGCGGATATTAACTTTATCGCCGTCGAAGACCCCAACCAGATGACGTTAAATCAACTGAAGCCCGCCCTGGGTGAAACCGTCATTCCAAAATACGGAAGCAAGGAGACCGTCATTGACTCCAGCGCGCTCTCGCTCGGATACAAAGCCGGCGACACAATCCTGGTGGAATTGGCCGACGGGAAACGGCGCGAGGTTAAACTGACCGGATACGTTCACGATGTAACCGGCTTTCCCTACAACCTCGCAAATGTTGTATACGCCTACGTAACTCCAGATACATTGGAGTGGCTGGGCGGCGATACATCCACGTACGAAATGCTGGCGATCAGCGTAGCGGAAAAACAAACCGACCAGGAACACGTCACCAAAGTAGCGCAGGCCGTCGCCGACCGCATGGAACGTGGAGGCGCGACCATTTATTTTGTCAATGTATACCAGCCCGGTCACCACTTTGCATGGAGCGTCACACAAGGCATCTTCTTTGTGCTAGGCACACTCGGCTACCTCACAGTATTACTGAGCGGATTCCTGATCGTGAATACCATTACCGCATTGATGACCCAGCAGACGCGGCAGATCGGAATCATGAAAGCCGTGGGTGGCGGAACCCTCCAGATTACAGGCATGTATGTTGTCTTGATCCTGGGATTTGGTCTGGGTGCATTGGCCCTTGCCATTCCGCTGGCAAATGCGGCGGCGGAAGCCATCGGCGCGGGCATGGCGCAATGGTTGAACTTCTGGCCGGCAACGTACCACAATTACACAGCGACGTTCGTTCAACAGATCGTCGTGGCATTGGTCGTGCCTTTGTTCGCCGCCATCTTCCCCATTTACAACAGCGTGAAGATAACCGTACGTGAGGCGATCAGCGACTACGGCATCGGCGGCAAGGATCGCCCCAAGGCTGATTCGGTCAATCAAAAATCCGTGCTGATCCCCCGCCCGATCCGTATTTCGATCCGTAACACGTTCCGGCGCAAGGTCAGGCTAAGTATCACACTGATTACACTGGTGCTGGCGGGCGCGGTGTTCATCGCCGTGTACAACCTGTGGGCTTCCTTCGACAAGGTGATGCAGGATATTCAAGGTTACTTTCTGGCAGATATCAACATCGCCTTTGACCGGGGTTACCGCTTCGACAAAGTGGCGAACGTCGCCGAAAGCATCCCCGGTGTGGAAAGCGCCGAAGGTTGGCTGGAATATCCCGGCACATTAAAAATGGACGGCGAAGAAGCCGGCACGCAAATCCTGTTCGTCGCGCCGCCCTCCACCTCCACGCTGATTAATCCGATCATTTCCACCGGCCGCTGGCTGAAACCCGGCGATGAAAATGCCGTTGTCATCGGCAATCACCTGCTCCGAATCTTCCCCGATTTGAAAGTCGGCGACTGGCTGACCATCGAAACGAACGGCAAGGAATCAGACTGGCAGATCATCGGCACCTACAGTATGCCGGGTAACGTCAGCCCGCCGTTGTTGTATGCCAACTACGAATACATCAGCCGTCTCATCGGCGAACCGGACATGGCCTATTCCCTGCGCATCATCACCGCCCAGCACGACTCCGCCACCCAAAAACACATCAACGATCTGGTGCAGGCCGCATTTGAAGAACAGGGCATCCAAATCCGCTCCACGCAATTGAGCGCAGACTTCATTCGTGACCAGAAGGCGCAGACAGACATCCTCGTCTACTTCATGCTGGTGATGGCAAGCCTCATCGCAATCGTCGGCGGACTCGGCCTGATGGGCACGATGAGCATCAACGTGCTCGAACGCACACGCGAAATCGGTGTGATGCGCGCCATCGGCGCAAGCAACGGCGACATTCAAGCCATTGTCATCACCGAGGGCATGGTGATCGGAATCCTCAGTTGGCTGATCAGCATCTTCATCTCGATTCCGATTACGAATGTGTTGTGCTACGGCGTGGGAATGGCGATTCTCACCGCGCCGATGCCTGTTGTCTACGGCGTGAGCGGGATCGCGGCCTGGTTAATTTTCACCATCATCCTCGGATCGCTCGCAAGCGCGCTCCCCGCCCGCCGCGCTTCGAGATTGACCGTGAGGGATACGCTGGCGTACGAGTAAAAAGTAGACAGGTAAACAAGGTACACAAGTAGACAAGGTAGACAGGTACACAGGGAAATCCTGCGTACCTGTTTTTTTATTCATCATTGGCATGTCGTTGCGAGGAGGGCGCTCTCCCCGACGAAGCAATCCCAGGCGTTGGGAGACAGCCTCGTCCCTCACAGTGATATTTGTTCTTTAAGAAGAGTTATTCAACCCAGTTCCTCATCCGCCTTCGCAAGAATCTCATCCAGCTTTCCTGAAACGTCATCAGGCAACGGGTCTTGCACGGGTTGGGCGAGAATCTCCTCCACTTTTTTGCGCGCATTCGAGTACATGGACGGTTTTCCAAGTTGAAGCCATTGATCGAGCGTGTGCCGGTCGAGCAGGTCGGCGTAATGGACTTCGTCGCCGCGCGCAAACTTGCGGGTGGACTTGCGCGTGAGGAAATGTCCGCCGGGTCCCACGTCCACCACATCGTCGGTGAGGATTTTTTCGGGATTCGAATCCACGCCCTGAAGGATGCGCTCGCAGAAATGCGCGATCTCGTTATCCACCACAATCTGTTCAAGGACGAGAAGCTGGTCGCTTTCGATTTCGCCGAATCCAACGAGGATGTCTGATCCTGCCAACACCGGAGGAATGGTCGAGATGACTTTTTCGAGAACAGCCTCTGCCCCTGGCTGTCGTGCGTCGGCCGTGCAACCAGCCGAGGTGGCGGGAAGATCGTAATATCGTCCCATTTCAACCAGCGCGGCAGACATCAATCCCATTTCCGGCGTGCCTGCCATGTAGGCCCCGTTCCGCATGTCGGTTGTGCCGGTGGCGCTGCTGTAAATCATCGGGCGGCCGGGATGCGCCAACTGGTAGACGATGATCGAAGATAACGCCTCCGCATTTGCAAGGCAGATGTTGCCGAACAGACTCGCGGGCCCGGTCATGCCAGGCACCGGCATGGGCAAAACCATGATGGGAACATCCAAACTCCCCATTTCAAAGTAGGCGTCCATCATGGGGCCATCGTGAATCAACGGCGAGACGGGGCAATAGATCAATGAATAGGCATGGCGCGAACGGATTTCCTCTTCACTGCCGAACAGCGCGATCAACGCCTCCGCGAGATACGGAGCCTGCTCGACGATGTGAAGTTCGTGCTGACCATGCTTCGAGCAGAATTTCATCATCGCAGACCACTCATGCAGGGGGCGCGAGTGAGCGGGTTTATCCTCCGCGGAAACGGGAGGCCACGCCATCACACCCATATCCATGACCTGAAAAATGCGCAGGGCATTTTCGTTATCCCTGAATGTGCCGTAGCGATGTTCGCCGGTGTAAAAATCCTGCGCGAAGGCGGCGGTGCCATCGAGCGCAAAACGCGAGACCGGCGAAGGCAGGGAATAATTATTTTGCGGGTTGCGCGCGCCCAGCGTGAAGGATTTGGGCGCGGTCTCGAGGGCGCAATCCACCAATTCGGGCGGAATGTACGCAATGTGCGTATCCCAATCCACTTCCGCGCCGTTGGATTCCAACAGTTTCAAGGCTTTGTCGCTGTAATAACGAATGCCTGCTTCGTTCAAAATTCGGAGCGCTTCATTATCAATCTGTTCTTTTTCTGAATCAGTCAATACCTGGCTTTGAAAACGCATGGGCTTATCCTTTTGATCGCATCAGATTTTCATGTCATTGCGAGCGCACGTTGCGAAGCAATCCTCTCGCTCAAACAGAGGGTTGCTTCGGGAAAAGCGCCCTCGCAACGACATTTGTACGGTAGAGAAGGCCACATAAAAACCTGTCAGGTTTCGGAAATATTTACACAACCTTGACGCCCTCTCTGGCGCGTCCTTCGATCTTGTCCAATTCACGCTCGGTCGCTTCATCGAATGGAAGGGGTTCATGTGTCCGGATAATTTCCTGAACGCGGCCTCTCAGTTCGTCCACAAAGGTCGGTTTGCCGGGCGCAGACCAGGTCTCGTAGGAGTCAGATGCGTCATAATCGGTCATGTACACCTCCTCGCCGCCGCGCAATGCGTCGAGCGTGGAATGCCGGCTGAGGAAGTTCCCGCCATGCCCCACCGCGGCAAGGTCAACTTCGAGCCATTCCCGGACATCGGTATTGATCCCCGATGACAGGCGCGAGGAGCGGCGAAACACCTCCACGTCAATCAGTAGTTGCTCAAGGCTGAGGAACATGGACCCGCCCAATTGGCCGGGACCCACCAACAGGTCAGGCCATGACAGCGTGACCATCGCCCAATTCAACGCGCGTTCGTAACTGGCGCGAATGCCCGGCACATAATGTCCCGTGCTTCCAGCGGAGGCTTCCACGGGCAATCCGTAAAAGTGCGCCATCTCAGTGACCGCCGCGCCCAGCAAGCCATGTTCCACTTCACTGCCGGTAAACCGCCCGGTGTACGGATCCATGATCGAATGACAGGCGGCATAA
>JBBIUO010000214.1:0-7318 GCA_037440205.1 Chloroflexota bacterium | reverse complement strand
GCATCAGCGTGAGCGCCCAGAGCCCAACGTAGAAAAGTTGGTTCAGATAGAACAACGGGAAGGCGAGAAAATCCATCTTCAGAAGATGACAGGCAATGGAAATAATACCTGTCGCCATGACAAGGGCGAAGTAGGCAGGAAACAGGTCGCGGATTCCATTTTGAATCAGGCTGGATAATCTATTCCACATACTGTGCTCCTAGACAACCTTTCGCCTCGTCCAAATGACCAGTTGGAATCTCCGCCACATGTATGAGAATGGGAAAGTGGCGATATGCACCAGGCGGCTGAACGGCATCAGCGCAAACAACACAAAACCCGTCAGGAAATGGATTTTGTGCGCCAGCGGCAGCGCAGTGACGTATTGCGGTGCAGGCTGGAAAGTGAACAACGAGACCATCCACGGCGTGGCAGTGTGGATGAACCACGTCGCGCCCCAGCGGTAGGCAAAGGCGAGAATCAAACCAAACAGCACCTGCCCGAATAACAAACTCAAAACGATCCAATCCACGGGGGTGGTGATGGCGCGAAGTTTGGACGAAATCAACCGCCGATAGATCAAGATACCCAGACCCGTCCACGCCATGATGCCCAGAACCTTTCCAGCCAATTCGGCAAGGTAAAGCGTTTCGGGCGTGCTGTGCAGGGCAAACATCACCTTGGGGGCAATGAACCCGCCAAGATGAATAAACGTGGTCGGCAGGATGCCGTAATGCCAGAGCGTCGAACCCCAGAACTGCAAGTCGTTTTCAAGAAACTGCGAAGACAGGCTGGTGAACGAATATTGGCTTGTCAGGTAACGGTAGAGTGTTCCCACAATTCCGACGGCAAGCGCCACATAGGGGAACACGACAAAGAGCATGATGTCAAGCATGGGTCAATTCCTTTTCAGAGTAAGTAACAAGGAAACCGCGCAGCGCAGAAAGCAGCCAGAAGTAGGGGTTCCCGCTTTCAGCGCCAAAGACCTTGAGCATTTTTTCCAATGCAGGCAGCACGCCGCTGGCAAGCAGCGTCTGGCAAAACTCGCTCTCGCGGTTGGCGGCATCCAAACCGAGGAAGCGCAAAATCACCGCGAGATGATCGGGAAGTTCCTGCCCCGCAGAATACCCCTGAGCCTGATAGGCTTCATTCAGTTTTGCCATGAACGCGCCGCGCTTGTAACTTTCGCCGAACAGGTGATAGCCCACATACGGATAACAAACAGGCTGCATATCGAAGGTGACGGTGAACACCTCCTGCATGCGGTCGAGGGAAAGCTGCCCCATGGCGCGGACAAATTTCTCCAACGCCTCTGCCGCTTCAGGCTGGACCTGAACCTGCTCCAAACAACCCTGAGCCTTTTCCTTCGTTTGGGCGGATGGATAATCCAACAGCGCGGCAAATGAATCAAACAGCGCGGATGTTGAGTCTTTGGACATGGCTTACAACCCTCGCTGCGGACCCTGACGCCTGCCAAAGCCCATCTCGGCTTTGCGCTGCTGCGGGTCGTACACTTCTTCGATGTCGCCTTCGCGGCTGTAGGGCGGGACGACGAAGCGTTCCTGATAGGTTGGAACGGAGGTGAGGTGATAGATGGCTTCCGCTTCTTCGGCGGTCATGCCTGCCTTGGCGAGGGCGGCGTCGGCTTCTTCTTTCGTCACATCGCCCACCGTTTCGGCGCGCTTGTAAAGGCGCACGGCAATCATCTTCTGATATGCCTTGATGACCAGTTCATCCTTGCCCGCCGCCAGCGTGCGCGACATGTAACGGACAGGCACGCGCGCGTTCTCCAGCGAACTGAACAAGTCGGTTTCCACGCGCTGCGTGCCGTTTGACTGAGTGGCATTGAGGACGGGCAGAAGCGGCGGCACATAGAACAGCATGGGCAGCGTGCGATATTCAGGGTGAAGCGGCAGCGCCAGTTCCCATTCCTTGACGTAGCGATAGACGGGCGAGTTTTGCGCGGCGGTGATCACGCCGTCGGGGATGCCGCTTTCCTTTGCGGCGGCAATTACGTTCGGGTCGTGCGGGTCGAGAATCATTTCCCGCTGACGCTCGACGAGTTGATCATCGGGCGCTTTGAGTGCGTCGGGAATCTGGTCGGCGTCATACAGCAGCACGCCCAGATAGCGGATGCGTCCCACGCAGGAGTGGAAGCAGGCGGGGGCTTGTCCCGATTCAAGGCGCGGGTAGCACAGAATACATTTTTCCGATTTCCCCGTTGCCCAGTTGTAAAAGGTCTTCTTGTAGGGGCAGGCAGAGACGCACATGCGCCAGGCGCGGCATTTATCCTGATTGATGAGGACGACGCCATCTTCGGCGCGTTTATAAATCGCGCCCGATGGACACGCCGCCCCGCACGCCGCATTGAGACAGTGATTGCAAATGCGCGGCATGTAGAAGTAGAAGAGTTGCTCGATGGAAAAGAGACGCTGCTTTTCTTCGGGCGTCATGGTATCCAGCAGCGGGTCGTTGACGGCGTAGATGTTAGAGCCGCCGAGGTCATCGTCCCAGTTGGGACCCGCTTCGATATCCATCGGGTTGCCGTCTATGCGCGAGATGGGGCGCGCCGTGGGCTGATCGTCGCCGAGCGGCGAGTTGAATAAATCGTGATAGTTATACGTCCACGGCTCGTAGTAATCGTCCATGGTGGGCATGGCGGGGTTGGAGAACAGGTTGGCGTAGGTCTGCAGGCGGTTTTGAAGTTTTAGTTTCAATTCAGGCTTTTTAGGAGACCCTTTGAGTTCCCAGCCGCCGTGATACTTTTCCTGGTCTTCCCATTGAGTTGGAAAGCCAACGCCCGGCTTGGTCTCCACGTTGTTCCACCACATGTACTCCGCGCCTTCGCGGTCGGTCCAGATGTTTTTGCAGGCGATGCTGCACGTGTGACAGCCAATGCACTTATCGAGGTGAAATACCATTGAAACTTGTGAGCGGATTTTCATAATGTTGTTTCCTCTTTTCCACGAAGTACACGAAGGGAAATCTTTTGGCTTTCTTAGTGATCTTCGTGTTCTTCGTGGATAAAAACTTTAGAACTGCGGCTTCCCTGGCAACTTGCGCACCAGAATAAACGTATCGCGGTTGACGCCCGTCGGACCCCAGTAATTGAAGCCGTAGGTGAACTGTCCGTAGCCGCCGACCATCAGCGAAGGTTTGAGATGGACGCGGGTGGGGCTGTTGTGTCCGCCTGCGCGTTTGTTGCCGCGCAAGGGTGATTTTGGCACGCTGATGGTTCGTTCGGGCGCATGATAGACAATGCAAATCCCAGGCGGGATGCGCGCGCTCACCACAGCGCGGGTGACGATGACGCCGTGGTCGTTGTACGCTTCGACCCAATCGTTATCCACAATGCCGATTGCCTTGGCGTCCTGCTCGCTGATCCACAGCGGCTCAATGCCGCGCGAGAGAGTCAACATGCGGTCGTTATCGAAATAGTTCGAGTGGATGTGCCACTTGGCGTGAGGCGTGAGGTAGTTCAGTTGAATCGTCTTGCCTTCGCTGCGGCTCTTCTCCAAATCGCCAAACGCCAATGGGTCGGGGCGCGGCTTGTAGGTGGGCAGGTTCTCGCCGTATGCCAGATAGCCTTCGTGGTCGAGATAGAAGTGCTGGCGTCCCGTCAGTGTGCGCCAGGGGACAAGCCGCTCCACATTGAGCGTGTATGCGGCGTAGGGGCGTCCGTCGGTCATGATGCCCGTCCAGATGGGGCTGTTAAGCAAACGGCGCGGCTGTCGGACGACATCTTTGAAATCCGTGCGCACGGCGCGGGTGGGCTCAGCAAGGTCGGTCAGTTTCAGTCCGAGGCGTTCTTCTTCCGCCGCAAAGGCGCGGTACGCCACTTCGCCGTTTGTTTCGGGAGCGAGATTCAAAATGATGTTCGCTGCGTCGCGCGCCACAGCCAGAGACGGATAGGTCTGCCCGTTCCAGGTGACCGTTGGCTTGCTCTTCAACAATTCCCGATACAGGTCGCCCACTTCGATGTGAATACCGTGGACGGAAAAGCCTTCCTTTTCCACTTTCGGTCCCAGCGAGACAAAGCGCTTAGCGAGATTGACATAATCGCGCTCGGTCACGATAAAGTTTGGCATGGTCACGCCGGGGATAGGCTCACATTCGCCCTTCGCCCAATCGCGGATGTGCGGCTGCGCCATCTCGGCGGGCGTATCGTGTTGCAGCGGCATGGCAATCAGGTCGCGCACAGGTTCGGGGAAGCGCTTCGGCGCGAGTTCGCTGATTTTCTCCGCCAGAATTTTGAAAATGTCCCAGTCGCTTTTCGACTCCCATGAAGGCGGCACTGCCATCTGCAGCGGATGGATGAACGAGTGCATGTCGGTGCTGTTCAAATCATCCTTCTCATACCAACTTGCCGCCGGCAGCACAATATCCGAATACAACGCCGAGGTGTCCATGCGGAAGTTGATATCCACCACCAAATCGAACTTGCCTTCGGGCGCTTCATCGCGGTAGGTCACTTCTTTGAAATGGCTCTTGTCCACTTCTTCCGAAATGATTTGATGGTGCGTGCCGAGGTAATGTTTGAAGAAGTATTCCTGTCCCTTCGCGCTGGCGTTGAGCGCATTGCCGCGCCAGATGAACCACAGGCGGGGCCAGTTTTCGGGAGCATCGGGGTCTTGTACTGCGAACTTCAGTTCGCCCGACTTGAGTTGATTGACAATCCACTGTTTGATTTCCGCATCAGACTTCGCCCCAGCCTGCTCTGCCCTTCGGACGATTTCCAGCGAACTGACATTGAACTGCGGATACGAGGGAAGACATCCCATCCGCACCGCGCGGATTTGCGCATCGAGCGTGTACTCTTGAGTCATGTCGCGGTGAGATTCGGCTTCGGGCCGGGCAACAGGCTGAGGTTCGGTGTAGGTGCGCTCATAGCGCCATTGGTCGCTGTTCACATAATGGAAGGAAGGCGAGTTCATTTGGCGCGGCGGCTTCTGCCAATCCAAGGCAAAGGCAATCGAAGCCCAGGGCGCCATCGGGGCGAGTTTTTCCTGACCCACATAATGATTCAATCCGCCGCCGTTGCGGCCCACGCAGCCCGTGAGCATCAGCGTGCCGATGCAGGCGCGATAGATGAGGTTGTTGTGATACCAGTGATTGACGCCCGCGCCGATGATGACCATGCACTTGCCTTCGGTCTTTTCGGCGGTGACCGCCCACTCGCGCGCAAACTGAATCACGGTCTGGCGGTCAATGCCGGTGTAGCGTTCCTGCCAGGCGGGCGTGTACGAAAGATTCTCGTCGTCATAACTGGCGGGGTAATCGCCCTCGAGTCCGCGCCCCACGCCGTATTGCGCCATCAACAAATCGTAGATGGTTGCGACTGCAATTTTGCCGTTGACCGTTTCGATGGTTCGCACAGGCACATTGCGCTGGAAGACTTTGCCTTCGCCAAACTCCGCGAACGAAACGGATAACTGCTCGTCGGTTGAACCCAGGAAGGTGAGTTGCGGCTGAATCTCGCTTCCATCCAGACCGTCTTTCGATTCCAGGTTCCATTGACCTTTCTGCTTCTGCCAGCGGAATCCGAGACTGCCCTGCGGCATGCGCGGCGCATTGCTCAGTTCGTCCCACACCAAAAATTTCCATTCGCCGTTTTCCACGTCTTTGGTGCGCTCCACCTGCGAAGCGCGCACCATGCGCCCAGGGACATATTTGCCGTCTACTTCATTGAGTTCTACAAGGAAGGGTGAATCTGTGTAGCGGCGAACATAATTCAAGAAGTAAGGGGATTGTTTTTGGTGGTGAAATTCCTGCAGAATGACGTGGTTGACTGCCATCCAGAAGGCGCCATCCTGCCCTGCGTGGACGGGAACCCACCAATCGGCATATTTGGCGACCTGATTGAAGTCGGGCGAAAACACCACCAGTTTCGTCCCGTTATGGCGCGCCTCGGCGGCGAAATGCACATCGGGCGTGCGGGTCATGCTCATGTTCGAGCCGACTGAGGCGATGAACTTGGCGTTGAACCAGTCGGCGCTTTCGGCAACATCGGTCTGTTCGCCCCACGTCTCAGGGCTGGCGGGGGGCAGGTCGCTGTACCAATCGTAGAAACTCATGCTCACGCCGCCGAGCAGTTGCATGAGGCGGCTTCCGCCCGCATAACTCAACATGGACATGGCGGGGATGGGCGAAAAACCGATAATGCGGTCGGGTCCGTATTTTTTGATGGTGTAAAGGGTGGATGCGGCAATCAGTTCCAGCGCTTCGTCCCAGGTGGTGCGGCGGAATCCGCCCTTGCCGCGCGCCCGGTGGAAGGATTTGCGGGCGGCGGGGTCGTTCATAATGCTTGCCCAGGCTTCCACGGGGTCTTTGTGCGTCTCCTTGGCTTTGCGCCATAAATCCATCAACACGCCGCGCATGTACGGGTGTTTGACGCGGATGGGGCTGTACTGATACCAGGAGAACGAAATCCCACGCTGGCAGCCGCGCGGCTCGTAGGGCGGCACGCCATTGCTCAAAACGGGATAATCCAGCGCCTGTAATTCCCAGGTGACGATACCATCTTTGACGTAGATGTACCACGAGCAACTGCCTGTGCAGTTCACGCCGTGCGTGCTGCGCACCACGCGGTCGTGCTGCCAGCGGTTGCGGTAAAACTCTTCCCACTGGCGGGCTTGCGGGTTTGAAATCTCTTCAATCCAATTGCTCATAACAACTCCTTTTGTGCTTTATTCACCAATGCCCTGCGGACGCTCCGCAAACGGTTGCGGTACACAAACCCCAGCACAACCGCCGCGCCAATCGTTGCCAGAATGCTGATGCCAAGCGCTAACAGTTCCTTGTCCGATTCGGGTTCGCCAACGGAGGCTTTCATGAAAGCCAGCAGGTCGGCTTGCTCCTCTGCCGTCAGCGGGTCTGTTTCATAGATGGGCTTCATCACCGGCGAGATGACCGAGCCCGTGTTCGATAGAATGCCGATGATTTCCTCGTCGCTGCGCCTGGTGGAAATGTTCGTCAGGTCGGGGCCCAGCGCGCCGCCGCCCAGCAATCCATGTTCGCCCACGTTATGACAGCCCATGCAGGGAGGTCCTTCGTGTTGAAGATGGGTATAGCCCATGAACAACTTGCGTCCGTTTTCCAGGTCGCCATTGGCAATCATTTCCGATGAGGGAGGTTCGATGTTCCCGCCTTCAGGCGCGGCGCCGCACCCGAACAGGAAAAGCGCGAGAAACGTCATCAACAAGAGAAGAATTCCGGGTTTATGTTTGTCTTTATGGTTTCTCATGGGTTTTGCAAACTCCTGATTTAGGGTTGTTTATAAAGATTTGTCTTTGGCGGGGCGCAGGCAGCCCCGAATTGTCTTGAGCAGGTCACCGCTCCG
>JBBIUO010000213.1:0-7324 GCA_037440205.1 Chloroflexota bacterium | reverse complement strand
GATGGGCGTATCGCGTTTCGCTCGATGTTCCCGCATGAACTCGTAGCCGTCCATTTCGGGCATCATGATGTCGAGGATGATGAGGTCGGGCGATTCTTTTTCGGCGACGGTGAGCGCCTCCCTGCCGTTGAAGGCGGTGACCACGCGATAGCCCTCCTGCGCAAGATAACTTTGCACAAGGGAGACAAGTCGTTTTTCATCGTCAACGATCAGGATGGTTTGCGGCATGGTTTCTTTCTCAGGTTGATTGCCCGGATTATCTCACAGGGATGGGGATTGCGGCTGTGAAGATTCTGTGTGGATTTTTTGCCGACGATGAAACACCCGCCTCACACGAGACGGGTGTCTGGTTCTGTTCAATGGTTGGATTCTACGCCTCATCCTTTTTCCCGCCATCGCTGACGGATTCCACTGCTTCGGGCGCAGGTATCTCCGTTGCGGATTGCGCCTGTGCCGTGCGGGTCAATCTCCAGCCGCTCTTCTTGATGAACGTGTAACCGATCCACGCCAGCGCGCCCAACGCCGCGAGTTTGATCAGCCCGAAGATGGGGGAGAAGAAGGAGAACCCGCCGCCGTGACGATCGTTTCCATGGAAGTTTCCCCGCATTCCATGAAAGCCGTCATTGCCCTGGTGTGGATTCCCCTGCGCGGGCGAGTGGAAACTGCCGTCGAAGTTATGATGGAAGGCAAAGACTCCCGCGTTGCCGGAAACGTTCTGCATCATCCCGATGCGAAAGCCTGCGCCGGCGACCACGGCAAGTACGATCAATGTCAGCAAAACGCCCAGCGTGTACGTCAACCATTTTTTGTTTTTCATTTTTTTCTCCAGTAAGTAGACTTTGATTTTTCCCTGCCTGCAAAGACAGGGATTTCATTGATCGTATTTTCCTGCTGGAGGATTACACAAGGGTGAAGGAAATGTGTGGAACTTGTGTGGCATATTGTCATTGCGAGCCGCGCTCTTCGCGGCGAAGCAATCTCGTTTGTGGGCGATCTGCCTTGCTACAATTCTTTTCCCCCCAATTCTTCGTAGAACATCCATCGCCCGATTATTTCTTCAGCCAGCACAGCAACAAAGATCAAGACGCTGGACCACAGATTATTTCGATATGGCGTGACGACAAAAACGCCTGCACCGAGAATCGCCGCGACGATCAATCCTGCCCGCAAGCGGCTGAGACTTTGATGGAAAGTTGCAGTTGCCGTAAACCACAATCCCAACTCGATGATCAGCAGAGCGATTGCCATTCCCCAAATCCATTGAATGGCCGCCGGTGAAAGATTGATTTCCGTGTGCTGTGATTCAAACAGCAGGATGTTCGTCGTCAGCAAATGTCCCAGCAAAATGGATGTGACGAAAAATCCAATCGGCGTTCGCCAGGTATTCCATGTTGGCATGGTTTGCAGGCGATAGACTTGCGACATGTTGTAAATCAACCCGATTCCAAACAATGAAGTCAACAGGCGCGCTCCTGTCAGTATGTGCTGTGAGGGCGGGGCAATGCTCACCAGCCATCCCAACCCAAATAATCCAACATACAAAACCTCGCGGCTCAGCCATGATTTTCGCAGATGCGCCAATGCCCGCCAGGCATTTCGCTTTGACCCGAGATGCGCGAATGAGGAAAGTCCGCCCACGCCCAGACATACACCAACGATCAAATAGGGGATCAGCCTCAACAATCGCGCGTCAAATTGAACAAGATTCCATAATTGAGTGAACATCCACTGCGCCGCCCAAAACCCGCCGACAGCCGTTTGCGCCAGCAATGTGAAAGCGATCAGCGAGTTTTCGGTTTTTTGCTTTTTGGGATTGATCTCTTCCCAATTGGCAATTCTTTTTTCCAGCGAGTTGCTCATCTCTGGATATGGCTTGATCGCAAGATGTGGCTGGGTGCGTGAATTCTGCGGCAACGGAAAGGGATGTCTGCTTGCGGGGATTTCCCACAACCGTTCACTGCTTACTGATAACTGTTCACTGCTTCCTGATGACTGCTTGCTGTCCGCTTCAACAAATCCAAGCGCTTCGGTCGGACAAGCCGTCACACATGCAGGCGGATTTCCCGAGTCCAAACTGTCGGCGCAGAAATTGCACTTTGTCGCCCGACCCTGCTTCGGGTCGTATTGAGGCGCTCCATAAGGGCAGGCCCAGGCACAGTAGCCGCATCCCATACATTTGGCAGAGTCAATGGTGACGATTCCATCCGCCCGAATCACATAGGCATCGTTGGGACACACGCCCGCGCATTTTGGATGGACACAATGATTGCACGCCAGCGGCAGGTTGTAACTGAACGAGCCGTTTGTAACCTCGATCACGCGCCGCCACATCACACCGTCTGGAAGTTGATTTTTCTCCCGGCAGGCTTTCTGGCATTCCCGGCAGCCCTGCGGGCATTTGCTTGCGTCGAAGGTGAAGGCGTGTTGTTTTGGCAAACTCATGGGGTAAGTGTAGAGCAAAGAAGGGAAGGGGGGAAGTGATGGATGTAATTTGTTTTCCCCTTGACAAAAACAAATAAACACTGTATGTTTACACCGTATAGTAAATAAGGAGTCGAAATGGTCAGACCCAGCAAGAAGAAACAAATCCCAAACCTTCAGGAAGCCATCAAGGAAACGGCGTGGAAGCAGATTGCCGAGTTCGGCGCGCCGGCGCTTTCCCTGCGGGCGATTGCACGCGAGTTGAAGATTACCGCGCCTGCCATTTATAACTATTTTCCGCGCCGCGATGATCTTGTGACTGCGCTGATCGTGGACGCCTATACCTCGCTGGGGGAATCGCAAAAGTCCACGTTGGAAAATTTTTCAAAAGAGGATGCCCTGGCGTGTTTCTCCGCGCTTGGCGTTGCATACCGCGATTGGGCGATTGCGTATCCACAGCGTTACCAACTCATCTTCGGCACGCCCATCCCGAACTACGACGCGCCTGAAGATACCACCACGCCGGCCGCCGCCTGGGCGCTCCTCCCGCTGATCGAAACGATCCAGACGCTTTATGCCGGGGGAAATTTGCGGGTGGAAAAGTACGCAGAACTGTCGCCGAAATTAAAGTCCATGCTCGAAGCCTGGAAGCAGTTTACCGAAAATACCGCCGAGACCGAAGTGCTGTACACCGCCTATATCACCTGGGCCCGCGTACACGGATTGGTCATGCTCGAACTGGGTGGGCAGTTGCCTTCGTTTTTTACCGACCCGGGCGAACTCTTCCGCCGCGAGGTTGCCAATATGATGATTCAATATTGTAAAGAGCAATGACGATGAAACGATCAATTTATGGAGAAGACAAAGTGAACAAACCCGGCTCGTTTAAAAAACAATTTCCCTGGGGGCTGATGGCTTTTCTTGCCATCGGCGTGGCCATCGCCGCCGTCGCGCCGTATGCCACTTTTAACCCTGCAAATTTCAACAACGCCACGGCCCGTTTTGCAAACGAATCCACTTTGCGTTTTGTGGGGTCGTTTGTTCACGCGTTTTCAGGCGGGATCGCCCTGATCCTCGGCCCGTTTCAATTCCTCGGCCGACTTTGCAACCGCAGGCCGACTCTCCATCGTTGGATGGGACGCATCTACCTGACCTGCATCCTGCTCGCCGGACTATCGGCTTTTCTCATCGCCCCTGGCATGATCTCCGGACTCGTCGGCGAGTTTGGTTTGATCTCTCTTGCCGTCCTCTGGCTGTGGACAGGTTTCATGGCGTACAACAGCATCCGCGCAGGCCATGTCGAAATCCACCGCGAGTGGATGATCCGCAACTACGCATTGACCTTCGCCGCCGCCACCCTGCGCCTCTGGCTTGGCGCACTGATCGCCACGCAACTCCCGTTTTTGGAAACCAGGTATGCGGGCAATTTCGACGCCCTATTCGTCGAAGTCTACCGCGTGGTGATGTGGCTTTGCTGGGTTCCCAATCTGATCGTCGCGGAGATGATCGTTCAACGCCGACGCAAACCGCAGGCTGTTTCATCCGCCGTGGAAAACAATCCTCAAGTTCAAGGCATATAACTCAAAAGGAAATTAATCATGTCTCAAAATGAATTGCACGTGGTTTTCGGCACAGGCCCGCTCGGCAAATGGACGGCGCGCGAATTGATCCAACTGGGCAGGCGGGTTCGCATGGTCAGCCATTCGGGCAAAGCCGACCCACGCATCCCTGCAGAAGTTGAAGTGGTGAAAGGTGACGCTTACGATGTCAATCGCAATCTGGAAGTAACCCAGGGCGCGGCGGCGGTCTATCAATGCGCCCAGCCGCTTTATCACGAATGGACTGAAAAATTCCTGCCCATGCAAAAAGCAATCCTGGACGCCGCCGCGGCGAATGGCGCAAAATTCATCGTTGCCGACAACCTCTACATGTACGGCGACACGAACGGACAACCCATCCGCGAGGACATGCCTTACCAGGCGCACACCAAAAAAGGAAAGGTACGCGGCGAAATGGCAACCGCCGTCATGGAAGCACATCGCGCAGGAAAAATCCGCGCGGCGATTGGGCGCGCCTCCAACTTCTTCGGCCCCGACGACAACGCGGTGACGTCTTACGCCATCCGCCCCGCCGTGGAGGGCAAAACCGCAAATTTGCTTGGAAGAACAGACCAGCCGCACACATTTTCCTACGTGGCCGATTTTGGCAGATTACTGGCAACACTTGGCACGCGCGAGGAAGCGCTTGGACAGGTCTGGTTCACACCATCCCCGGAACCCGTCACACAACTTGAATTGATCCGCATCATGGAAGAGATCCTTGGCCGCAAAATCAAATTCGCGGCGGCAGGCAGGATGATGGTGGGAATGCTGGGCCTGTTCATGCCGACCTTGCGTGAATCAATGGAAATGCTTTACGAATGGGAGAAACCCTTCCTCATGGATTCGTCGAAATCGCAAAAAGCCTTTGGCCTGCAACCCACCTCCCTGCGCGATTCCATGCGGGCAACCATTGAATGGTGTAAAAGCTATCCTGAAAAAAATTAAAGTCAGTCCATCGCGATTGGATGTCCCCGATTTGGATATGCAGTGATTCGCGATACGTTTTTTTAGCACATTTTCAATCTAACCAGTATGCCTTTCGGTCAGGCCTAATCCCACTTAAAGCGCCACAAGGCCACTCCGAAGAATATCACGGCAATGCCCATGAGCGCGGCAACTTCGGGCAGGATGTGGGCTATGTCATAGCCGCGCACCAGCACGTCTTGATAGGCGGTCAAGGTCCAGGCGTGCGGCGAGATCAGGCCGATGGTTCGCATGAAATCGGGCATGATGTAGCCCGGCACCATCACGCCGCCCAGAGCCGCCATCGTGACCACCAGCAGCGTTCCGAGGCCGCTAATCTGCTCTGCGGTTTTGGCGAGCGCCGCGATCAACAATCCCAAGCCGGTGGCGGCCAGCGATGCGGCCAGCGAGACCAGGATCAACGCTCCGGGATGCGAACCCAATTCAAGTTTGGGCGCGCCGACGAGCGGCATAACGAATACGCCAACCGCGAACATAAGTACGATTTGTATCAGATTAACGATCATGAAGGGCGCCAATTTGCCCAATAAAAGCGCCGCGCGCGACATGGGCGCCACGAGCAACCGGCGAAAAGTTCCCACCTTCTTTTCTTCCAATAAACTGGTGGCCAGCGTCTGGGCGATGAAGAACACACCGAATAACGTCCAGCCGGGAACATATTGTTGGACGGAATTGGGCCGCTGCTCGATCTCCATGCCCGCCGGTTGCATCTGGACAACCTCAAGCACCGAACTGGTATCCCCGCCCCCAGCGGTACTCCGAACCGCCTTTTCGCGCAGTGACTCTCGAGCCTCGGCTGGCATTGGAGAGTCGGACGCCTGATCAATTTGATCGAGAAACAGGTCAATGCCGCGCGGCGCGACGCCGGTCATCAATATCGTGGTGGTCTTGCCAGCGCCATTCGGCCCGAGGAATCCGAAAATCTCACCCTGCTGGATGGAGAAACTTACCCCGCGCACTGCCGGCGCCGAACTGCCCGGGTATTGCTTGACCAGTTGATTCGCTTCGACAATATTCGACATTTTCATTCTCCGCATTTTTATTGGCTGAACTGATCCGATTTCGTATTAATTGGAAACAGTAAATTAGTCTGAGAAGAGATAATCTCTATTTCTGTCAGATGGAGCACCAATAAGGAAGTGGAGATCTATAACCAATATAGCCTCCGATGGTTTAAGTATACGATTTTTCATGGAAACTTCAATTTTGGGAATACTTTCACAAGGATCGGTATATAGCCGCCTCTTATGCCATTCGTCCCCTTATGAAAGGTAAAACCCACGCCTTAACCGTCTGCTTGATTTATGAGCCTGTTCTGTTTTGCAAAGACCCGGCAATTACAAAATCCATATAAGTCGAAAACTCCCTCCTGAATCTTTCGGATGAAAAGCGGGCCGCATTCGTGGATGCGGCTTCGCTGTTTAATTTCATGGTTTGGGATCGAAGAACCGCCTCGATCAAACTACGGGACGACTGCTCCTGGAACAACAGGCCTGTTTCGCCGTTTTGAATGATCTCCGCCGCGCCGCCCTTGTGATATGCAATGACCGGGCACCCCGCCGCCTGCGCCTCGACCATGGCTATGCCAAAATCCTCCACAGCCATGTAAACGAATGCCCTGGCGTGGCTCATCAAATCTGCGACGGTTGAATCGGGTTGATAGCCCAACAGTTTGATGTTTTCCTTTGCCATTTTTTGCAGATGCGGCATTTCAGGCCCGTCACCGACGATGACAAGCGGAAGTTTCAACTCGTTGAAGGCCTTGATGATTTCCGCTGTCATTTTGTATGGAACCAGCCGCGAGACGAGCAGATAAAAATCATCGCGTTTTTTTGCGGGAGAGAAACGGTTTACATCCACAGGCGGGTAGATGACGTGCGACTCGCGTCCCCAGGCTTGTTTGATTCGCTCCGCTGTCCAATGCGAGATGGCGAGCAGATGATCTGCCCGGGATGCTGATTCTCTGTCCCAGCGGCGGAGCAGGCCCAGGGTCAAGCGTGCGGCGGGGCCGAGAATCGGCTTATCCAAATGATGGAGATGAAGATAGTCATCCTGCAAATGCCAGGCATATCTCATCGGCGTGCAGACGTAGGAAATGTGAATCTGATTTCGATTTGTTTTCACGCCATGCGAAACTGCGTGCGAAACGGAAATCACCACGTCATAGTTGCGGACATCCATGCTTTCGATGGCGAGCGGCATGAGGGGAAGCAGTCCGCGATACAGATGCTCGACGCGCGGAATTTTTTGCAGGAAGGATGTTTTGACACACCGATTTGCAAGCGGCGTGTTGGCGAGATTTTTCTCGTTGTGGATCA